>CANROV010000101.1 GCA_947632315.1 Candidatus Gastranaerophilales bacterium | reverse complement strand
GGTGAGGAAATAACACTACGATTAAAATTACCATCAGAATTTATTTTGTGAATTATACAGGTATAGTTTTTAGCAGAAAAAAGCTTTTTTTTAACTTTATCCTGAAACAAGAAACCTACAGCAGAAACATTCATAACGCCTCACTTCCTATATATATAATACAACATTTTGGAGGTTTTGTCCAGATATTTTTGCGAAAATTTAAAAAACGATATATAATTTTTTCAAATTTAAATTTTTTTATTTCGATTTTTGCATTTTTTGAATAAAAAAATGAGAATTTTGAATAAAAAAACATCAATTTTTGCAAAAAAGTGCAAAAAATAACTCAAATTTACTCCAAAAAATGATGTTTTTCTTATATTTTATTTATAATAAAATTAATTTAAGCCGAAATATTTATTTATTGGAGTTAATAATGAAAAAATTAATATCAGCATTAATTATACTTGTTATTTCGATTTCTGATTGTTATGCAGTTATTGACTCAAAAAAGGTAGCAATAAATGAAGCGGTAGAAATTGCAGTAAAAAATAATTTGGATATTCAATCAGCAAGATTAAATAAAAATATTGAAATTAATAATATAAAATCAGCCAATAAGCTTCAAAATCCTCAGGCTGGAGTTTATTATAATTTTGGTAAAGCCGGAAAGGGAAATCCCCAGCAGATAGGAGTTTCTCAGACTATTGAACTCGGAAAAAGAAAGGCAAGAAAAGATTATGCACTGTCAAATTTAGAACTGACTTCAAGACAGATTGAATATCTTGAATTTGACTTAAAAATGGATGTAAGAGAAGCTTATACAAATTTGCTGGCTAAAAAAAATGTTTTAAAAACTATGAAAGAGCAAGAAGTACTTTTGAAAAAAATGCTTGAAAAAGCTCAAGAAAAATACAAAGCAAATTATGTTGATGAAACTGATGTACTTCAGGCTCAGTTGTTGTTAAATCAGATTATAACAGAAGTTAATGCCTCTGAATATGCTGTAAAAACAGCGTTATATGATTTTAATAAAGTAATTAATTCTCCTGACTCATTCTATGATACAAAAGAAGACGGATTTACAAAAGAATATCGTCCTTTAACCATGCCGGAGGCTGATTTTAATATGCCTGAATTTGATGTAATAGCAGATAAAGCAATAGATAACAGATTTGATATAAAAATAGCACTTCAGGAAATAGAATCAGCCGAAAAAAATCTTGCAATAGTAATGAAACAAAAAATTCCCGATTTTGAAATATCAGGCGGATACAGTTATCAGAATCGTTCGCAGTCTGAATCTTGTGATTTTAAACATGGTGCTTTTGTCTCTGCAAATATAGTTAATATTCCTCTTTTATATACATATGCACCCGAAATAAAAAATGCAAAACTAAAACTTGAACAAGCTCATTTAAATTATGCTTCTATTGAAAATAAAGCATTAAATGATTTAAGAAAAGCATATGAAAAATTTTTACTTGCACAATTAAATTTAAGAAATTATAACGAACAATTGTTAAAAAATTCTTTTGAGTTAATTAATGCCTCAAGAAAAAGTTATACAGAAAATAAAATTGATTTAACAACGTTAATTTCCATGGAGGAATCATACAGAATGATTTCTGTTGCTCATTCGTATGCTATTGCAGACTATTATAATGCTTGGAATGAATTTATAAGAGAAGTTAATAATGAAAATTTTAAAATAGATATAAAAGAAACTTTATAGATTATCTTGTGTAAACTCTGGATAATCTTGCTTTTAAACGGCAAATCAGTTCGTAGTTAATTGTGCCTAAAATTTTTGCCCATTCATTTATAGATATTGATTGATTATCGTCTGTACCTAAAAGTGTAATAATATCGCCTTCCGATGCTTTTACATCAGTAATGTCAAACATCATTTGGTCCATTGTAATATTACCTATTTGTTTAACTTTTTGTCCGTTTAAAATGCCGTATATTTTATTTGATAAGCGCCTGTCTACCCCATCAGCATATCCTATGGGTATGGTAGCAATTTTTGTATCTTTATCGGCAATATAAGTGTGACTGTAACTTACCCCTTCACCTTCTTTTGCCGTATGAATATTAATAATTCTTCCTTTTAAACTCATGGCAGGCGTCAGCTTAGGAATATTTTCGGCAAATGACGGTAAATCCGGAATTAACCCGTATATTGCTAAACCGAGTCTTACCATATTATAATTATCTTCCTTATAACCTGCTATTGCGGCAGCAGTATTAAAACAGTGAAGAAGTAATCCTTCCGTATTCACTTTAGATAGCACTTCATCCCATACTTTTAATTGTTCAACTGTTTTCTCTTCAATTTCACTGCAGGCAAAATGAGTAAAGATTCCTTGCAGTTCAATAGAGTTCATGTTTTCAACTCTTTTAATAAATTCAACGGCATTTTCTTTTGATACGCCTATTCTGTTCATGCCCGTATCAAGTTTAATATGTGCTTTTGTTTTAATTCCTGTTTTTTTATAGGTTAAATCAGCTGCTTGGAGGTGATTATCAAGAAAAACAGAAAGTGAAATATCATTTTGAGCGGCATAATCAAATGCCCATACCGGAGCTGCGCCTAAAACCAGAATAGGACAATTAAATTTATTATTTCTTAATTCCATTCCTTCATCTATTGAGGCTACCCCTAAGTAATCAATACCGGAAGCTAACAGTGTAGGTGCTATCATGGAACTTCCGTGTCCGTATGCATCTGCTTTAACAACGCATAAAATTTTAGCTCCTTTTTTTACAATGGATTTTAGTGCAATAATATTTTTTTCAATTGCATCAAGGTTAATTTCTACCCATGCATCTCTTTTTGTATTTATGTTTGATATTCTTTGAAATTTCATATTTACATTTTAGTTTAAAAATATTTATTTTGATACAATAAGTTTAAAGAAAAATATGAAAAATAATACAATTATAAATGTTATAAAAAAAATCTTATATTTTGACATAAAAGCTTATTATATGTTCATTGTATTAGCATTAATAAATTTTTTGCTCTTTTATAATTATTACGGTAATTATAGTGTTTTTTCCGATTCCTCACGGGAAGTATATATTCCGATGGTAATGAATAAAGGATTTTCTCTTTATAAAGATATATTTAATGTTTATGCCCCGTTAGGTTATCAAATGAATGCTTCCCTTTTCTCCGTATTTGGTGAGAAGTTAGACACTTTATATATTATGGGATTTATAAACTCAACATTTATTTTGTGGGGATTGTATATAATTTTAAAATTATTTTTAAAAAAATCATCAGTAGTAATATTTTCTATTTTGTTTTTGATAATTAATTCTTGTATTTATACAATTTCTCAGACAAATTATATTTTCCCTTATTCATATTCAATTGTATATGCATTGAATTCCTATATTTGGGCATTAATCTCTCTTTTATACTTTATAAAAATTGATAAAAAATATTTATTAATTTTATCTTTTTTGCTTTATTCATTAAGTGTATGTTTTAAATATGAATTTTTCCCGTTTATATTTATTCTTATAGGAGTAATGATATATAAGAAATCAGACCCGAAAATGATTGCCTTATCTTTTGCTTCTGTGATGTTATTTCCCTTAATATCTTTTCTTTTACTATATAAATCAGGTGTAAAACTATATAATCTGACAGAAGCGTTTTCTTATATATGTTTACTTGCAAAAGCTAAAAGCGTTAATATTCTTTATACGAATTTGGGATTTATTCCAAGTATAAGTTCTTTAAAATTGTTATTAATAAATTTTATGAAATTTTTGTTTTTCCCCATATATTTTATTACTCATTTGTTTTCGATTAAAGAAAAATTTGTTGAAAGTAATGCCTTCTTTTTTAATTGGATAGGTTTATTTTCTGTAATTTTATTTATTTTATTTTGTATAAAATTGAGGAATAAAAATTATTTTAATATATCTGATAAAATGTTTTTTATACTTTTTCTTTCGGCAATTGTATGTTCATATAAATGTATTTTTAATATAAGTTTTAATTCATACGGAACATATTTCTTTCCGTTACTTTTAATTTGTATTTCGATATATTTAATAAATTATTCGGTAAAACGAAAAAAAATACGGATAAATTTTATTATTGCGGTATTTATGATAGTTATATCAAGTTTATATTGTATTTCAAATATGGAAAGAAGTAATATTGTTTATTCTCAAGAGAAAATAAAAACGGAAAAAGGGTGCTGGCTCCTGAAAAAGAGCAAATAGCGACTATTTATGAAACCGTAAAATATTTAATAAGTAATACATCAGCGGATGATACAATATTGGTGCTTCCTGAAGGTGCAATTATAAATTTTTTAACAGACAGAATTTCAAATAATAAATTTTATTATTTAATCCCTCCGAATATTGAAATATTTCAGGAAGAAAAAATAATGAAAGAATTAGAAAATAACTTACCCGATTATTTAATTATTCAGCCGTTTTCATATAATAATTACAATGAAACATTCTTCTGCGAAAGTTTTGGAAATAAAATATGTTCATTAATCCCGAAATATTATGAAAAACCTTTAATATTCGGAAAAGACTTTTGGCTTGCCGTGTATAAAAGAAAAAATAAATAATTAACAATTCTGATTAAAAAAATTTATTTTGATATAATTATTTAATGAATAATAAAATAGCAATTTTTTTGATATTAATGTTATGCGTTATTTGTTTATTTATATTCGGAAATAACATTAATTCCCCGTATTCTGATATTGGCAGAGAACTTTATATACCTCAGCAAATGCTTCAGGGAAGTGTATTATATAAAGATATTTTTTGCGATTATCCTCCTTTGGGATATATGTTGAATACGCTTTGGATTAAATTATTCGGTGATAATTTAATTACATATTATATTATAGGCTTTGTGCTTTCTTTTATTTCTTTAACTGCCTGTTATTTTATTACTGCAATATATATAAATAAAAAGACAGCTTTAGCCCTTTCAGTAACTTTTATTCCTGTGTGCGTATTTTTTCCTTCGGTTTCAAACTGGATTACTCCGTATTCATATTCAATATTATATGCACTTGCTTCTTTTTTATGGAGTTTTTACTTCTTAGTAAAATATATAAAAGATTCTGAAAATTCTAAAATTAATTTTGCGCTTTGCTCGCTTCTTTTTGGATTCTCTATTTCTTGTAAGTATGAATTTATGACTTTTTTTATAGTAATGTTGCTATGTCTGATAAAATATAAAAAAGGATTAAAAGAAATTTTATATATTTTTGTATTCCCTGTAATTTGTATATTTATTTTATTGATACAAAAGTGTTCAATTAATGATTTATTTATTGCGGGAAAATTAATTATAAAATTGACTCAGTCAAAGAGTGTAAATTTCTTTTATAATTATTTGGGGATTATTCCCGGTATTAATTCTATAAAGAATGCTGTTCTTTCCGTAATATATCCTCACTTTCCAACGTTATTTCAGTCTGCGGGATATATAACAGCGTTGATTTTTTTGTTTAACATTAAAAAGATAAAAAATGATTTTGCTTTTTTTGTATTAAATTTGACTGCACTTTTGGCTGTATTAAAAGTAATAGGAAATATAAAGCTTGAAATATACGGTACATATTTCCTTCCAATAGCATTGATTTTATTATTTACATTTTTATATAAAAAATTATTTAGAGAAAAATCATTAATTTTAATTTCTATATGCGTAGTTTTATTTATTTCATATTTTAGTTTTGATATAAGTGAAAATAAACTTATCCCTGTTGAAACTCAAAAAGGTACAATAAAAGTAAAGGATGTCTTTTATCAGGCAACAAAAGAAGCTATAGATTATATTAATACACAAACATTAGCAAATGAAACAATATTGGTAATGCCTGAAAGTGCTGTTTTGAATTATATAACAAATAGAAAATCCAATAATATCCTTTATTATCTTATTCCTCCAAATACGGAAATATTAACGGATGATTACATAATAAAAGAATTAAATAACAATCCTCCTGATGTTATATTAATGTCGAATTTGATATACCAATGGTATAATGAAGGTTTTTTTATGCAAAGCTGGGGTAAAAATATATATCAATACATAAAAGAAAATTATAAATTTGAAAAAGAAATCGGAGATGGTGTTCAATTTTATGTATTCAGGCATGTTATAATGTAAAACGGAAAAGAAATACTATGAATAAAGAAGAACAATTAAAAATAATAGAGGAAATGCAATTAGTCGTTGAACAGATGAGACTGGATGATTTAGAAGAGGATTCATCGCTGGCTGAAGAAATGTTTGAATGTTCTTGCTGCGGAAAAACGAAATCATTGGCAGGTTCAATACAATACGGGAAATATCGTTTGTGTAATGATTGCGTGTTACTTGCAGAAACAGGATTTGCTATAGGTAAATTTAAAAATGCGGATGACTTAATAAAAGCGATGGAAGATACAAGACTTGAAGAAATGTGCGAATTTATAAAAAACGAAGAAAAAAGGCGAATAATTAAATGCAAAAAATAACATATTTGCATGGACATTTAAAAGACGGTAAATTAATACGCTGGCCTGACCAGTGTTTTCCTCTGCCGGTATATATAGCACCTTGCAGCTGGTATTCAATGTCTGAAATTGACAGATATACATATAAACAGATGGTTCTTGATGCTTTGCGTGAGTGGGAAAGAGTGGGAGAAGGAAGGTATTCTTTTCAAATCGTTGATAATTTGAATTTTTCTCAAATGAATGTTGAATGGCGCAGAGTAGACAGAAAATCACTCGGAAATTGCACATTTAATTATGACAGAGATTCAAGATTGTATTCGGCAGAGGTATCTATAGGCATATCAGACGGAATACTCCATAAACAATATATGGATGAAAATGAAGTGTATCATACTATATTG
>CANROV010000100.1 GCA_947632315.1 Candidatus Gastranaerophilales bacterium | reverse complement strand
AACAGAAGAAATAGTTAAAATTATGAAAAATGCCGAAAAGTATATGTATACCTCTATATCAAATTTTGAAGCAAATTTTAAATAATTTTAATTTTTAGTTTAGTCTTTTTTCTTTAAAACTGAAAATATAAGAACTCTGAAACTTTATTTATTGATAATACTGATACTATTAGCAATACTAAAGTAACAATAAAAAATATTTTATTCGGTTTAAACTTTTCAGCCCATTCCATGGAATTTTTAAAGAAAAATACTAATATTAAACAAGTAATTACCATGAAGAAACTCAGCTTAACACTGCCGTTTTCAAACGTAAATCTTAATTTATTAACAGTAACAGGAATAAATCCGTTTAAACCAAACATTGATTTTATTATGTCAATAGCTCTATGAATAGATGAGGCTCTAAAAAATACCCACGTAAAATTAATAAAGAAGAATGTAATTGCAATTGCCGCATATTTATTAATTTTAATATTAAATTTTTTCCAAAATCTGTGAATGCAGGTAGCTAAACCGTGCAGGACTCCCCACATAATAAAAGTCCAATTAGCTCCGTGCCAAATACCGCCTATTAAAAAGGTTAAAAATAAATTTCGGTATGTCTTAAATTCTCCTATTCTATTACCACCTAAAGGTATATATATGTAATTTTTAAGGAATCTGGATAAAGTCATATGCCACCTTCTCCAAAAATCTTGGATATTTTCTGCTTTATATGGCGAATTAAAGTTAATGGGCAAACGTATATTAAACAGTAAAGCAATACCTAAAGCCATATCGCAATAGCCTGAAAAATCGAAATATAACTGGAATGTGTATGCAAAACTGCCGAACCAGGCTTCAAAAAAATCAAGTGTTTGTATTTGGTCAAACATACTTCCTGCAAAGTCCGATAAATTATCCGCAATAATAACTTTCTTGAATAAACCTATAGCTATTAAAAATAATCCGACCGATATATTTTTATGGTTTATTACCTTCTTTTTTATATCTGCAAATTGAGGCATCATTTCACTATGATGTAATATAGGCCCTGCAATCAGGTGTGGGAAAAATGTTACAAATAAAGCATAGTTTAAAAAATCATACTCTTGAACTTCTTTTTTATACGCATCAACAAGATATGCTATTTGCGTAAAAGTAAAGAAACTTATCCCTAAAGGAAGAGCTATTTTTAATGTGTCAAATCCGCTATGAAATACGGCATTAATATTATTAATAAGAAAATCAAAATATTTATAATAACATAATAAACCTACATTCCCTATTATTCCAAGCACTAAGACAAATTTCCTGTTTATTTTTAAAGTAGTGGGATGTGAAAGTGTGTAACCTACTGTATAGTTAAATATCATAGATAGTATTATTAATGTAAGATATTTATAATTCCAGTATCCGTAAAATATTAAGGAAGCGGCTACCATCCAGCCTGTTGCCAATGCTATTAATCTCTTTTTATTTAATAAAAAATAAACAAAAAAAGTTATCGGTAAAAATATAAATAAAAATTCTAACGAATTAAAAAGCATTACTTAATCCACTCCTTTACTTTTGTTACAACTTCTTTATTCTTGTTAATATAATCTTCTAAGTTGTGATTATCTCTCATTATAAAATAATCAATATTATCTTTTGTTATATATTCTGCAGTATTGTTTTGTTTTATGTAAAAATTTTCCGCAAAGAGATTTCCTAAAACTCCTGTAGCGTGTATTGAATCTCTAAAATATTTAATTTCCGGATTAACAGACTCGGTATTGTATTCGTTTATTAAGGATAAATCATAGTAATTTACATTTTCTGCCAATATTTTTTTAAATTCATAATATTCTTTTAATAAACCATGCTCTTTTATATTTATTATGTCTGTTATATGGGTAGGCGTTACCATATATATAACTTCTACATTCCTTTTTTGTGCAAAATCTTTAAAATTCATTATTTCTTTTATTGCATTTTTATTGAGCTTGTAATCAGAGTAATAATCCCGGTCATATTTTTTTATTGTTTCTTTAAAATAATGCTCTGCCCTTTTATTTTTTTTAGTTAATTGAGATTCTTGTTCATTTTTTATTTTATTATCGGACTTATTATTTTTAATATTGTAAAAAAGTGTTTGAAAACTGTATTTTAATGTGTCAAGCGATATTAACAAGGGCATAATCTCTTTTTTGGTAATTTCCGTATCCGTTATTCTTTCAATATTAACGGAAGTTTCATAATAGTTAGAACTGAATGAAAAAAAGTCCAGCCCAAAATATACTTTTTTTATTTCGGGGTGAATTAATATACTGTTTTCAGCCATAATAATACTTTCTTGAATACTGGAGGAACTAAGCCCCATTGAAAGTATGTTTTTTCCTGCTAATTTTGAATGATAATCTGTATTTAACCACCATTGAGTTTTTGAACTGCCTACAAAAATATAATCAATGTTATTTTTGTTGAATTTTAACTGAGGAATTTTTGTCATTCTCTCTTGCTTATAACTACAAGGTTTTTCACAGTTTATACCTTTTTTCTTTATTACTTTAAAAATATCAAATGGATCAATTATGTAATTAAAAATAATAGAAAATATGGTAAATAAAACTAAACTTATCAAAATATTTATGTTATAGTGCTTCATTATTATTAGTCCTAAATGTCTTTTCCCATAATCCATTTGTTAAATTTGTCAGTGGATTTAAAATATTTGATAAGTTGTTTTTTATCTTCCAACACTTGCTGTTTTACATTTCCTTTCGTAAGAATATGACCAAAATCATTATTATCGTTTATTAATTTATCAATAATTTTATCGCCCAAAAAATGAGTGGAATGGGATGTTTCAAAGAAATATTTAATATCAGGTTTTACATCTTCTTCTGTATACTGACTGGGATATTGAAAATCATAGATATCAGTAATTTCAGTTAGTGCAATTTTCCATTTTTCAAAAGCTTCCTGACAATTTTTAAAAATTAAGTATTGATCAATAATATGAGTCGGCATAATGAAAATATAAACATTTCTGTTATCTTTTTTTATTTCATTATATAAATTTTTATATATTTCTATTGTACTTTCATCAAATACAGAGTTGGTGTAACTACCGGTATATTTATCAATATTTAATTTAAAATGTTTATCAATTTCTTTATTATAATAAACATGCTTAGTTCCATCCGATTTATACATTCTTTTTTCAATACCTGCCAGATTTTTAAATATGGTAAAAATACTGTTACCGCTAGACTGTATTGAAAATAAAGCGAAGCCGAGTTCGCTTGAAGTAATTTTTTTTGTTTTTGGAATTTTATATCTTACACCGTGGTCTTCCGCTTTTTTAGAGGTTACAGGACTTGTTTTTTTTATACTCATAAAGAAATCTGCGGCAATATAAATATTTTTTACTTCCGGGTGGATATTAACTAATTCTCTATATATTTCAATATATTCACTTGGTATAATTCCGCCAACTGCCATGTTTTCAGCGTACTTCCCCGTACGCTCATAATAATGATTTTTAGCTAACGCCCAATCAGGTCTTGATGATCCTATAAAAGCCGTATCAATTTTGCGTTTATCTAATTTTAATGCTATAAACTTTGTATATCTTTCTTGTATTTTGGCTTCGGGTTTTAGTAAAGAACTTATTTTTTTGGGCATTACTTTTGTATTATCAAAAATATTGTATGGATTTACCATATAATTTAATAACGCAAGAAAAAACAATATTATTATTATAGTTTTTAATAACTTATTATTGAATTTTTTAAAATGTTTAATATCCATGAAATTATACCTATTTAATTTTTTCATAGTCGTTTTTATTAGTCAATATATTATAGAGTGCTGAAATCTTACTTTCGCTTGTTTTGTAGTACATTCGGCTTATTTGTTATAATGTACACGGACAGAATAATATTCTTAAAAAATATAATATATAAATTCTTTGAGTTATACTGAAAATATAAAAAGGCAAAAAAATGTATAATCCGAAATCAACAAAAGCAGAAGAATTTATTTCAAATGATGAAATATTAACAACAATTGAATATGCGCAAAATAATAAATCAAATATATCTTTGATAAAAGATATATTATTAAAAGCAAAAAACAAGAAAGGACTTACTCATAAAGAAGCTGCCGTTTTAATGCTCTGCGATTATGAAGAAATTGAAAAAGAAATATTTGAGCTGGCAAAAGAAATTAAAGAAGAATATTACGGAAACAGAATAGTGCTTTTTGCTCCGTTATATCTTTCAAATTATTGCATTAACGGCTGTATATATTGTCCTTATCATTCTCAAAATAAACATATTCCAAGAAAAAAAATGACTCAGGAAGAGATACGAAATGAAGTTATAGCACTTCAGGATATGGGACATAAACGCTTAGCTGTGGAATCCGGTGAAGATCCCGTTAATAATCCTATTGAATACATATTAGAATCAATTGAAACAATATATTCCATAAAACATAAAAATGGAGCTATAAGAAGAGTAAATGTAAATATAGCTGCAACAACAATTGAAAATTATAAAAAATTACATGAGGCTAAAATAGGAACATATATACTTTTTCAAGAAACATATAATAAAGAAAGTTATGAAATTCTTCATCCTACAGGCCCGAAACACAATTATGAATATCATACTGAATCAATGGACAGAGCCATGCAGGCAGGTATTGACGATGTTGGATTGGGAGTTTTATTCGGGCTGGAAAATTACATATATGAATTTATAGCTTTAATAATGCATGCCGAACATTTAGAAAACGTTTATGGTGTTGGGCCGCATACAATAAGCCTGCCCAGAATCAGACCTGCCGATGATATTAATCCTGACTCATTTACGCATGCTCTGAGTGATGATTTATTTAAAAAATTAACGGCATTAATAAGAATTACCGTTCCTTATACGGGACTTATAATCTCAACACGGGAAAGTAAAGAATGCCGAAAAGAATTGCTTGAACTTGGAGTATCACAAATTTCAGGCGGGTCAAAAACAAGCGTAGGCGGTTATTATAAAAATGAAGAAGAAGATAAAGATTCAAGCCAGTTTCAAGTAAATGATAACAGAACTCTTGATGAAGTTGTCAATTGGCTTACCTCTTTGAATTATCTTCCAAGCTTTTGTACTGCTTGTTACGGCAGCGGAAGAACAGGTGAAAGATTTATGGATATTTGTAAAAAGCAACAAATTCATAACTTTTGTCATCCTAACGCTATAATGACATTAAAAGAATATCTTATTGATTATGCGTCATCGAATACAAGAAAAAATGCGGAAAAACTGATTAAGAAAGAAATAGAAAAAATTCAGGACGAAAATCAGAAACAAATTGTTATAGAAAATTTGAAAAAAATTGAGAACGGGATTAGAGATTTGAAATTTTAGTTAATAAATTGATTTAAAAAAAATTTATTAATAAAATAAATCTATAATGTTATGACTGGAGTAAATATGAATGAAGATAAAATTATAGTAACTATTTCAGGGAAGGATGGCGTAGGTATAGTTGCTGAAATAGCTTCGGTATTGGCTAAATATGAAGTTAATATAGAAGATATCAGGCAGACAATTATGCAGGGCTGTTTTATGATGTTCCTTTTGGCTGATATAAGTAAATCAAAATATTCTTTTAAAGAAATAAAAGAATCATTAACAGAATCGGGGAAAAAACTCGGAATGGAAATTTGGATTCAAAAAAAAGAAATCTTTGATAAAATGCACACAATTTAAGGGAAAGTAAATGTCTTTTTTTAATGAAAATTCTATTATTGAAACAATAAATATGATTAAGGTTCATAACCTTGATATAAGAACTGTAACTCTGGCATTAAGTTTAAGGGATTGTGCCGGAGAAAATATTAAAGAAGTCGGAGATAAAATTTACAATAAAATTATAAAGTATGCTAAAAATATTTATCAATATGCTTCAGAAATAGAAGATGAATATTCCATTCCGATTATAAATAAAAGAATAGCAGTTACTCCAATATCATTGGTGGGTGAATCCTGCAAAGATTATGACTATGTGTATTTGGCAAAAGTATTGGATGAGGCGGCAAAAGAAGTTAATGTTAATTTTATAGGCGGTTTCTCTGCATTAGTTGAAAAAGGCTGTACAAGAGGAGATATTGCTTTAATAGAAAGTATTCCCGAAGCTTTAAAACAGACACAAAGAGTATGTTCATCCGTTAATCTTGCTTCAACAAAAGCAGGAATAAATATGGATGCAGTCAAAAAAATGGGTGCAATAATAAAAAATACTGCTGAATTAACAAAAGATAAGGACGGAATAGGCGCTGCTAAATTGGTATGCTTTTGTAATGTTCCCGGGGATAACCCGTTTATGGCAGGAGCATTTCATGGGTATGGCGAACCTGAATGCTCATTAAATATAGGCGTGTCAGGCCCGGGGGTAGTAAGAGCAGCAGTGGAAAATCTTCCAAAAAATGCCGATTTCGGTGAACTGGCTAATAAAATCAAACAGATTGCATTTAAAATAACCTCAACGGGGGAACTTGTCGGACGAAGAATGGCGGAAAAAATGAATATTCCGTTTGGAATAATTGATTTGTCATTAGCACCAACTCCCGCAATAGGAGATTCTGTAGCAGGTATATTTCAGGCGATGGGCTTAGAGCATGCGGGCGCTCACGGAACTACGGCCGCACTTGCCATGCTTAATGACGCCGTTAAAAAAGGCGGTATTATGGCAAGCTCGTACGTGGGCGGATTATCGGGCGCTTTTATCCCCGTATCTGAAGACGCAGGCATGATTGAAGCGGCAAAAAAAGGCGTGCTTACTTTCGATAAGCTTGAAGCTATGACTTGCGTTTGCTCTGTTGGACTTGATATGATTGCAATCCCCGGAGACACCGAGGAAAGTACGATTTCAGGCATGATTGCGGATGAAATGGCGATTGGTATGATAAATAAAAAGACAAC
>CANROV010000099.1 GCA_947632315.1 Candidatus Gastranaerophilales bacterium | reverse complement strand
AGCCGAATTTGCATGTAATGCATATGGCATTAAGAAGACAATTAAATAATGCAAGAGGCGGAAACGCTTGTGCCAAGACGAGAGCAGAAGTATCAGGCGGCGGAAGAAAGCCTTGGAAACAAAAAGGAACGGGACGTGCGAGAGCAGGTTCAATAAGAAGTCCGTTGTTTGCAGGCGGCGGAGTTGTATTCGGGCCGAAGCCGAGAAGTTATGAATTTTCAATGCCGCAGAAAGCAAGAAGATTAGCTATTAAGTCAGCTTTATCAGCAAGATTGGAAAACACGATATTAGTTAAAGATTTTTCCGAGATAAAAGAAGCGAAAACTAAATTAGTAGCTGAATCATTAAAAGCAATAAAAGCGGAAGGTAAAATTCTGATTATAGCGAATACGCAGGCAGCAGAGAACGGACAATTGGAATTAGCTTCAAGAAATTTACCTAATGTAAAAATCATTTTACCGTCAAATTTAAACGTAAAAGATTTATTGGAAGCTGATACATTAGTGATGACAGAAGCAGCGATATTAGAAATAACTGAGAGGTTATCAAAATAATGAACAAGCAGAGTAAAGAAAGATTATACGATATAATCAAAAAACCTATAATAACAGAGAAATCAATGATGACGGCGAGTTTATCTCAATATACTTTTGAGGTAAAGCCGGATGCAACGAAAGTAGAAATAGCGGAAGCGATAGAGTTAGCATTTCCCGGCAGAAAAGTAAAGAAAGTAAGAACGGTATATATGCCGTCACATGCAAAGAGAGTAGGGTATTCAGTTGGCAGAACGCAATCAGGAAAGAAAGCGATAGTTACAATTGAAGGTGATCCTATTGAAGAATTAGCAGGAGTATAAACCGATGGGAACAAGAAAAATTAATCCGACATCTCCGGGACAAAGAGGAATGATAAAGAGTGATTATTCGGAAATAACAACAAGTACACCCGAGAAATCATTATTACAACCGATAAGAAAGACAGCAGGAAGGAACAATACAGGAAGAATAACCTGCAGACATAAAGGCGGCGGTCACAAACAGGCATACCGTATAATTGATTTTAAACGAGAGAAGTTTGGAATTGAAGGTGAAGTAAAGACAATAGAGTACGATCCGAACAGAAACGTAAGAATTTCATTAGTGGTATATGCTGACGGTGAGAAGAGATATATATTAACTCCGAATGATTTAAAAGTGGGAGATAAAATAGTATCCGGTCCCGAAGCCGATATACAAACAGGGAATGCACTTCCGTTAGAGTTAATACCGTTAGGAACGGTGATACATAATATAGAGTTAATACCCGGAAAAGGAGCAAAGCTTGTAAGAACAGCAGGCGGCGGAGCGCAATTAATGGCGAAAGACGGGAATTATGTAACAATAAAGATGCCAAGTTCCGAAATGAGAATGGTAAGAAAAGAATGTTTAGCGACAATAGGTGTATTAGGAAATGCCGAGTTCAAGAATTTGAAGATAGGAAAAGCCGGACGTACACGTCATTTAGGAATAAGGCCAACCGTAAGGGGTGTAACGATGAACCCATGTGATCACCCTCATGGTGGTGGTGAAGGAAAGACCGGACCCGGAGGAAATCCAAAGACACCTTGGGGCAAGCCGGCATTAGGAAGAAAGACAAGAAAAGTGAAGAAAGCATCTGATAAATTAATAGTCAGAAGCCGTAAACGCTAATAAAGGAGATAATTAATGACACGTTCACTAAAAAAGGGTGTATATGTACACGACTCTTTAAAAGCAAAGATAGAAAAATTAAATGCAAATAAAGAAAAGAGAGTAATAAAGACATGGTCAAGGGCGTCTATGATTACTCCTGAAAATCCCGATATGGTAGGACATACGATTGCGGTATATAACGGGAAGACTCACGTACCTGTATATATATCGGAGCCGATGGTAGGTCACAGATTAGGAGAATTTGCACCTACAAGAATGTTTAGAGGCCACGCAGGGCAAGATAAAACAGCGAAAAGGAAATAGATTATGGAAGCTAAGGCAAGACAAACAGATATAACAATGCCGGCAAGGAAATTACGCAGAGTAATAAATCTTGTAAGAGGCAAATCAGCAGCAGATGCATTAAGCATGTTGAAATTTATGCCATATTTTGCAGCGCGTGTTGTAGAGAAAAATTTAACTGCAGCAGTAGCAAATGCAACTGAAAAATTTGGTGCAACAGCTGAAGCATTAAAAATTTCTGAGATATATGCTGATGAATCAAGAACATTAAAGAGAGCGAAACCGAGAGCGCAAGGAAGAATGTACTCAAGAGTAAAACGCACATCTCATTTAACTGTTAAAGTAACAAAAGAAGCAAAGTAAGAAGGTAAAGATATGGGACAAAAAACACATCCGACCGGATTTAGAGTAGGAATAATACAACCCTGGTTTAGCACTTGGTTCGCAAAGAAAGACTATCCTGAGTTTTTGGCGGAAGATGCTAAAATCAGAAAATTTGTAAAGAAAAAGCTATATGCAGCCGGTATATCAAGGATATTAATAGCAAGAAAAGCGCAGAATGTTACTGTAACAGTAGTAACAGCGAAGCCCGGTGTTGTAGTCGGCAGAGGCGGTCAAGGAATTGATGAATTAAGAGCTGCAGTTGCAAAATTAATAAATAAGACGGTTACAATTGACGTAGTTGAAGTTGCAAGAGTTGATATAGATTCACAATTAGCAGCTGAATCGATAGCACTTCAATTAGAAAAACGTATAGCATTCAGAAGAGCGATGAAGCAAGTAATGCAAAGAGCAATGCGTGGTGGCGCTCAAGGTATAAAAGTAATGGTATCAGGGAGATTAGGCGGTGCTGAAATTGCACGTAGTGAATGGGCAAAAGAAGGCAGAATTCCGCTTCAAACCTTAAGAGCAAACGTAGATTACGGTTTTGCGGAAGCTGATACTATAATGGGAAAAATTGGTGTTAAAGTTTGGATATTCAAAGGGAATCTAATGCCCGGAGAAATGGCAGATCAAAACATCAAAGCAAAGAAAGCCGGCGCAAACAATTTTGATGAAAAACCGGTTGGCGGCAGAAGAAAGAAAAAATCATCGGCACAGGCTAAAGAGGTACAAACAGAAACTGAATCAGAAGCTGCTGATGTAGTAAATGAGTAAACATTAAATTAGGAGCGAAAAAACAATTATGTTAATGCCCAAGAAAACTAAATATCGTAAAATGATGAAAGGCAGAATGAAGGGTCATGAAACGCGCGGAACTCAACTTGAACTTGGTTCATACGGACTTCAGGCTCAGGATCCTGCTTGGATAACATCAAGACAAATTGAAGCAGCAAGAAGAGCAATGACTCGTGATATAAAAAGAGGCGGTAATGTTTGGATAAAGATTTTCCCGGATAAGCCTATAACAGCGAAACCTGCTGAAACTCGTATGGGAAAAGGCAAAGGCAACCCTGAATACTGGGTAGCTGTTGTAAAACCGGGCAGAATTCTTTTTGAATTAGATTATCCTCAAAGAGATGTTGCTGTTCGTGCGCTTGAATTAGCTGCTCAGAAACTTCCTATTAGAACAAAAATTGTTGAGAAAACAGGTGAGTAACTATGAAAATTGAAGAAATACGTGAGAAATCAGTTAATGAACTTAATGAAATGGTTGTTGATTTTAAAAAACAATTATTTGATATAAGATTCAAAAAATACACAAACAAATACGAAAATGCTACTGATTTAGGTAAAGCTAATTCTCAATTGAAGGAGCTTAGAAAATCGATTGCAAGAGTTAAAACAGTAATTAATCAAAAAAAAGAGGTTAAATAAAAATGCCTAAGAAAGAAAAGCAAGGTGTTGTAGTAAGTAACAAAATGGAAAAGACAGCTGTTGTTAAAGTTGCTTCATATAATCAACATCCTAAATATAAGAAGATTATTGAATCAACAAAGAATTACAAAGCTCATGACGAACAAAATCAATGTTCTGAAGGAGATATTGTAAGAATAGTTGAATCAAAACCAATTTCAGGCGGCAAACGCTGGGTTGTTTCTGAGATTGTAGAAAAAGTAAAATAATTAAGTAATTTCAAAGGATGAAATAAGATGATACAGCAAGAGACAAGATTACAAGTAGCAGATAATACAGGTGCTAAAGAGTTGTTATGTATCCGAGTAATGGGTAGTTCAAACAAAAAATATGCACATGTAGGAGATGTTATAGTTGCTGCAGTTAAGGATGCGGCTCCCGGAATGACGGTAAAGAAATCTGAAGTTGTAAAAGCTGTTGTTGTTAGAACAAAGGCTGACATTAAACGTGCAGACGGTAGTGTAATCAGATTTGATGAAAATGCAGCAGTAATTATCAATAAAGATGGTAACCCAAGAGGTACTCGTGTATTTGGACCGGTTGCCAGAGAGTTAAGAGATAAAAACTTTATGAAGATTATATCTTTAGCTCCGGAAGTAATTTAGGAGACCAACGATGAGAAATAAGAAAACAGTAGAAAAACACCCGATACACGTTAAAAGCGGAGATAAAGTTGTAATAACTTCCGGAAAAGATAAAGGCAAAGTAAGCTCAATAAAAAAAGTTATTACTTCAGAAAACAAAGTTATTGTTGAAGGTGCAAATATAGTAACAAAAGCACAAAAAGCGCAAGGCGGGAATCAAGGCGGTTTAATTAAAACTGAAGCTGCTATGGATTCATCAAAAGTAATGCTTTATTGTCCTTCTTGTGAAAAAGCAACAAGAATCAAGTATGATGTTGTTAATAATAAAAAAGTTCGTGTTTGTAAAAAATGCGGAGAAAAATTAGATTAGCGGAATTTTGCGAAAAGGTTCAGGCTGAGCGATTTCATGTTGGTTTTAATATAAATAAGTAAACCAAAATGGATGTGGTACTATACTAAACCAAAGTAAAGAATTGCTGAATGAAAGACAATAAAAAAGCGAATCATAAGCCCTAATACAGCAAAATCAGAAAAGTAATATAAATTAAAATTAAGTATGGGCATTTCGAGAGGAAATGCATTCTACGAAAGGATAGAGAAATGACAGTATTAACGAGAAATTTAAAAGATAAGTACAATGAAGAAGTAAAAAAAGCACTTCAAGATGAATTTAAATATGAAAATATTCACCAAATTCCAAAATTAGACAAGATTGTATTAAATATGGGAGTTGGTGAAGCTTGTCATAACTCTAAGTTAGCGGAAGCAATTGTAAATCAATTAACAAAGATTGCAGGTCAAAAAGCATTATCGACCAAAGCAAAAAAATCAATAGCTGCTTTTAAATTAAGAGAAGGCATGCCTGTTGGTGCTATGGTTACACTTAGAGGTGAAAGGATGTATGATTTCTTACAAAAACTTATATGTGTTGTACTTCCAAGAATACGTGACTTTAGAGGTGTAAGCACAAAGAGTTTTGACGGAAGAGGAAACTATACATTAGGATTAAAAGAACAATCATTGTTTCCTGAAATATCATTCGATGAATTAGATGCGGTTCACGGAATGAATATTTCAATAATAACGACAGCAAATACGGATGAAGAAGCAAGAGCTTTATTAAGAGCGCTTGGTATGCCATTCAAGAAATAAAAAGGAGTAATCACGTGGCTAAAAAATCAATGATAGATAAAGAGCTGAAAAGAGAAGCATTAGCAGCAAAAGGCAAATATCCAAAAGTAAGACTTCATAACAGATGTTCAATCTGCGGACGTCCTCACGGGTTCCACAGAGATTTCGGTATTTGCAGAATATGCTTAAGAAAAATGGCTCATCAAGGTTTATTGCCCGGTGTAGTTAAAGCAAGTTGGTAGCCGGCAGCGGCCGGGTCAAAGTTTGGCTCAAATATAATAAGTAAGTCCAAATATAAGGTCGTCGCTACGACCGAACGAACGACAGGCTTGAGCGAAAAGGAATTTCAAGACGGGCAGCGGCCGGGTCAAAGTTTGGCTCAAATATAATAAGTAAGTCCAAATATAAGGTCGTTGCTACGACCGAACGAACGACAGGCTTGAGCGAAAAGGAATTTCAAGACCGGCAGCGACCGGATTAAAGTTGGGCTTGAATATAATAAGTTAGTTCGACTTGAAAGCCGCCGCTGCACCAAAAGCTTTTCTATACTGCCGAATAAATTTCAGTAAGTAGTAAAAAGTAAAGGAAAATAAAAAATGAACACAGATCCTATAGCAGATATGCTAACAAGAATAAGAAATGCAAATATGGCATCATTAACCGAAGTAGATATGCCAAGTTCTAACTTAAAAGCTGAATTGGCGAAATTGTTAAAAAATGAAGGTTATGTAGAAGATTATGCCGTAATTGAAAAAGAAGGTACATGCTTTAAAACATTAAAAATTACTTTAAAGTATGATGAAAAGTCAAAACCGGTAATTTCAAATTTAAGAAGAGTTTCAAGACCCGGTTTAAGAAATTATTGCAAAGCAAAAGATATACCTCAAGTTTTAGGCGGAATGGGTATAGCTATTTTATCAACAAGTAAAGGTTTATTAACCGACAGAAAAGCTAAGAAAGAAAATGTCGGCGGTGAAATTCTTTGCTATGTTTGGTAATTGAATTCATTAAATAAGTAAATAATTAAAATTGGAGATAAAGAAAATGTCACGTATAGGTAAATTACCCGTTATAATACCTGATGGTGTTGAGGTAAAAGTTGAAGGACAAGTGGTTACTGCAAAGGGGCCGTTAGGAACCGAGTCAGTTGAAATTCGTTCTGAAATAAAACTTGAAAAAGTTGATAATAAAATAGTTTTAACAAGAGTAAATGAAGACAGAAAATCACGTTCATTACATGGCTTATCAAGAACATTGGTAGCTAATGTAGTAAACGGTGTTAAAACAGGGTTTACGAAGAAGTTAGAAATAGTTGGTGTCGGTTACCGTGCACAAATGCAGGGCAACACATTAAACTTAGCTTTAGGATATTCACATCCTATTGATATTCCTGCTCCTGAAGGAATAAAAATAGCCGTTGACCAGAACACAAAAATAACAATTTCAGGTGCTAATAAGCAGGCAGTAGGTGATATTGCAGCATTAATAAGAAGCAAGAGACCGCCTGAAGTTTATAAAGGCAAAGGTATTAAATACGAAGGCGA
>CANROV010000098.1 GCA_947632315.1 Candidatus Gastranaerophilales bacterium | reverse complement strand
GAGCGTTTAAAATAGAAGACAGAATTATGTTATCCTCATTGAACGGAAAATTAAACGCATTAAATGATATAGTAATTAAAGGCGATGGATTTTCTAGAACATCAAGATTATATGTACATATAAATGATAATATAGTATGTGATTACCTTGCGGACGGCTTAATAATATCTACGCCAACAGGTTCAACGGCATATACATTGTCGGCAGGCGGGCCGATACTGGCACCAATATTAGATGCCATTGTATTGGTTCCGATATGTCCTCATACGATGAATGCAAGACCTATTGTTATTCCGTCTGATGAGGTCATTAAAATAACTTCCAGCCAAAATAAACCGTTGCTAAAAATATCTGCTGACGGTCAAGAAACTTATGATTTGGGCTTGAATGAAGCTATTGAAATTAAAAAAAGTGAATTTGTAACAAAATTAATTCTTTTAAACATTGAGAAAAATTCTTTTTATTCGGTTTTAAAAGAAAAACTCCATTGGGGCTTATCCTGGAAAGGTTAAGATGATAAAATCAATAACAGTAAAAGATTATATATTAATTGATGATTTAACTCTTGAATTTAGTAAGGGATTTAATGTCTTTACGGGAGAAACCGGAGCAGGAAAAAGTATTATTATAGGCGCAATTGACTCGGCTTTGGGTGCTAAATCCGCTAAAGAACAAATTAAAACAGGAAAAGACAAAGCTTATATAGAATTGCTTATTGAATTAAATTCAGATTTTAATACAAAAATTTTTGAAGAAAATTATATTGATATTTCAAATAATGAAATTATTATTACAAAGGAAATTCTTCCTTCTTCATCCAGATACAGAATAAACGGCGTAATTGTAAACAGTGATTTTATAAAAGAAATAAGAGAAAAATTGCTCGATATTCACACTCAGCATCAAAGTTATAACTATATCCAGCCAAAAAATCATATTATTTTACTGGATAACTTTGCCTTAAAACCTCATAGAGATAATATTTCAATATTTAAAGAAAAATATAGTAATTTACTTAATATAAATAAAAAACTTGATACTTTAATAAGTATAGCTAATGATTCAGAACAAAAAAAAGAATTTTTAAAATTCCAAATAGAAGAAATAGAAAATGCACATATAGAAGATTTTGAAGAAGAAGAAAAATTAAAAAAAGAACTTGAAATATTGTCTAACGTAGAAAAGCTAAAAGAGCTTTCTTATAATGCATATTGGGCATTGTATGGGGATGACGATAACATTATTAATATGCTTGGAAGTGTCAAATCAAATATAACCAAGTTATCAAGTATGGATGAAAGCATTATTTCTATAGAAGAATCTTTTATAAATTCATATGAAACACTTAAAGAAACTGCTTCAGATTTAAGAAATTATTGTGAAAGTAAAGAAAATGACAATGAACGTATGGATTTTATTAATGAACGATTAAGTATTTTTGATAAGTTAAAAAGAAAATACGGAAATAATCTTGAAGAAATAGTAAATACATATAATAATTTGTCTGAAGAATACTCGCAAATAGAAACATCACAAGAAGAAATAATAATGCTGGAAAAAGAGAAATCTCAGCTTTCGGAAGAATTAATTTCATTATCAAATATAATAAGTAATGCAAGAAAAGAATTAGCAAAAGTATTATCTGAGGCGGTAAGCAAAGAACTTGAAAAATTAGAACTCCCTAAATCCAGGTTTGAAATTGATATACAGGCATGTCCTATGAATGAAAACGGAACGGATAAAGTTGAGTTTATGATATCCACAAATGTTTCGGAACCTGTAAAACCATTGGCGAAAACAGCGTCCGGCGGTGAAATATCAAGAATAATGCTGGCAATAAAAACAATTTTTGCCAAAGCTGATAATACCAATACGGTTATATTTGACGAAATAGATACCGGAATTTCAGGTAAAGCCTCACAAGCAGTTGCAGATGAAATAACTGATTTGTCAAAAACTCATCAAATAATATTAATAACTCACCAGCCAATAATTGCTGCAAAAGCTGTTTCACATTTTTATGTAAAAAAGGAACAAGGCGACCAAACAAAAGTAAATGTATATAATCTTACCGGAGAAAATAGAGTAAAAGCTATGGCGTTATTGTGTTCCGGAGAGATTAACGAGGAATCTGAATTATTTGCAAAAAAACTTTTGGGGGTCTAAAAAAATTAAATTATTTAATTTTAAAAATATACTCCGATAGTCAGCCTGACTTCTTAAAACAATATGCAATTGAAAATTTTTGCGATTAATATTTCTTTACATAAGTCAAAGTTTAAATAGGTATTTGTATATTAATTTAGCAGGAAAATTTGGAGTTTTGAACGAACAAATCTAAATTCTGTAACAGATTACACATGATTGACTCTGTATTATCCTTGTAGGATACTTGAAACAATAAAAAATTAAGTAGTGTAAATATGAAAATTAATAAAATAAAAAAAGTAAATTATTTAAAAGCTCCGTTATTCCAAGGAAGAAAAAAACAAATATCAGTTGCTGACCGGAAGCAGGCAGATGTATATTCCAATGATGCTTTAGATTCATATGGACGTGCATTGGTGAAATCAAGAAATGCCGAAGAACAAAATGTTAATGTTTTAACCTTATGTGAAATAGCCATGAATGATTATTATAAAAAACTGGGGTGTCATGATGCGAGAAAAGAAAAATTTATAAAATCCATTCAAGAAGCAAAGAAACTTATTATGAACGGCACGGATGACTCAATTGATGTTAAGAAAATATCTGAAAGTTATCTTTTGAGAGGATACAAACAAGATAACATGCAACTTGTTAAGAATCTGTTTGCGGCAAAAGATGATGAAGGTAAATTCAGATTTAGCGGAGATGATATTTTTGACATCCTTGGCAAAGTTACTATCGAAAATAGAGATATATTTGAAACATTGATTAATTCAAAAGATGATGAAGGTAAATTTAGGTTTAATAAAGAGTATATTTTTGCCATTTCGGGGCGAGTTACATCTGAGAATAAGGATATATATGAAACATTATTGAATGCAAAAAATCCTGACGGTTCTTTTAGGTTTGATGAAAATGATATTTGGGATATTCTTTATCTGGTTATTCCGGAAAACAGAGATATATATGACACATTAATAAGTGTAAAAAATTCTGACGGTGCTTTTAGGTTTTCAGGAGAGGATATTTCTTCCGTTTTATCAAGTGCTGTAAACGGAAATAGAGATATATATAAAGCATTAACAAATATAAAAGATGAGGATTGGGAATCCAGATTTAATAATACTTCACCTCTTTCTCAATTTATACGTGAGAATAAAGATATATTTTATGAATTGTTTCAAGATAATTCTAAAGATAAATACGGTGATTATAGGATTCAGTCAGTAGATATTTCTAACATATTAGGTGCAATTAACTCAGAAAATAAGGATATATTTTATTCTTTGATAAATGATAATTCTAAAGATAATTTTGGAAATTATAGGTTTTCGGGAAAGAATATTTATAAAATTCTAAAAAAAGTTACACCTGATAAAAAAGATATATTTTGTGCATTAATAAAAGATAATTCAAAAGATAAATACGGTCATTTCAGGTTTTCAGGAGGTCATATTTCTTCAATCCCCGAAAACGTTACCCCAGATAAAAAAGATATGTTCTTTACATTACTTAAAGATAATTCCAAAGATAAAGAAGGAATATTCAGATTCGACGGAGAATATATTCCCGCTATTCTCAGCTGTGTTAAAAAGGAGAATAGAGATATATATGAAACATTAATAAATGCAAAAGATTATGAAGGAAAAAACAGGTTTAACGGCAGGGAAATTTATTTAACTCTGAAAGCAGTTGGGCCAAAGGAAAGAGATATATATAAAACATTAATAAAAGCAAAAGATAAAAAAGGAAAATTTAGGTTTTGTAATAATATTTCTTCAATTTTGTGGGCAGTAACACCTGAGAATAGAGATATATATGAAACATTAATAAAGGCAAAAGATACTAAAGGAAAATATAGATTTGATGAAGATGATATCTGCGCTATATTAGGGCAGGTTACACCTGAGAACAGAGATATATATGAAGCATTAATAAATGCAAAAAATCTTGACGGCCATTTTGAGTTTAATGGTAAAGATATTTATGACATTCTTAAAAAAGTTACACCGAAAAAATAAAAATATATTGGAATCATATATAAAAGATAAAAGCGTAAGAATCTAAAGTATATACCTGACAGGCTGATTCAAATTATGTTCTTTTTTGATACCTTGTTTTAAGTGGAGAACATAATATGCAGACTATTATTTTTTATGACATTAAAGAATATGAGCGTACTTTTTTTGAGCAAAATTTAATTGATAAAGTAAATATGGAATTTAATGAACATGAACTTTTCCCCGAAACCGAGCTTTCATATCAGGAGGAAAATGCACAGATAATTTCTGTATTTACAGCCTCAAGATTAACAAAAGAAACTTTGCGGAAGTTTAAAAATTTAAAGCTTATTTTAACACGTTCTGTCGGTTACAGTCATATTGATACGGATTATTGCGAAGAAAATAATATTTTGGTAGTAAATACTCCTCATTATGGAGATTATACGGTTTCAGAGTTCACTTTCGGGATTTTGCTAAACCTTATCAGAAGAATTTGTTACGGCGCAAACGAATTGAAACTTGGTGATATGTACCCCGAAACCTTCGGCGTAGAGCTTTTTGATAAAACTATAGGAATAATAGGAACGGGTTCTATAGGTTCAAAATCCGTAAAAATAGCTAAAGGATTTTCAATGAATGTAATTTGTCATGATGTTTATCCAAATAAAGAAATAGAAGAAACATACAAAGTAAAATACGCTGATATTGATACTTTATGCAAATTGTCAGACATAATTCTTCTTCATACTCCGTTAACGTCTAATAGTTATCATTTAATAGATGAAGCCAAAATAGCTCTTATGAAAGAAGAAGCAATAATAGTTAATACTGCTCGTGGTGAGCTTATTGATACGGAAGCTTTATATAATGCACTTTTGGATAAACGTATACGAGGTGCGGCACTTGATGTATTGGAATTTGAAGATACAATTTCAAATAAACGTCCGGGTGAAAACCTTAACCTTAAAAACCTTAGAACTTCTTTAATAAATAATAAACTTTTAAATCTTGATAATGTGATAGTTACACCCCATATAGCTTATGATACAAAAGAAGCTGTTCACAGAATCCTTGATATGACTTTGACTAACTTGGATAAATTCTTAACCTTAGGCCAAGTTGAATTTAAAGTTTAATGGTAATACTAAAATAACATCAATTGCCATAATAAAAAAATGCAAGTTTAAAAAAGTAAGATTTAAACTTGCAATATTTACACTAGCCGAAACATTAATAACAAGTTTATTATACAACTTAATTTGATATTCGTAAAGCATAAGATATTAAAAATAATAATATTTTAAATAAAAGTTAATAAAAATTAATATTTTTTTTAAGAATATGTTAAAAACTTGTATTCATATATATTTTATCGGATAATTTCAATATTAGAATAGAGGTAGAGAATATGAAAAAACCTGTTATTGGTGTACTGGGGGCAACAGGTGTTGTCGGTAGAAATATTTTAAAAATATTAGAAGAAAATAATGTTGTTTACGAGGATATAAAATTTCTTGCAAGTAAAAAAAGTGCGGGTAAAACAATACAATTTAAAGGGAAAGATTATACTGTTATAGAAGCCACTCCCGACGCATTTGAGGGAATAAATATCGTACTTGCTTCTGCAGGAGGTTCAACAAGTTTGGCGCTTGCTAAAGAAGCCGTTAAAAGAGGTGCGGTTTATATAGACAATTCAAGTGCGTTTAGAATGGAAAAGGATGTTCCTTTGGTTATTGCCGGAGTTAATGATGAAGATATAAGACTTCATAAAGGCATAATAGCAAATCCTAATTGTTCAACATCACAATTAATGCTTGTACTAAAACCATTACATGATTTTGCCGGCATAAAAAGAATGATAGTAAGCACATATCAGTCTGTTTCAGGTGCAGGATTAGCTGCCATAAATGAATTAAGAGAAAACACAATAGCAGACAACGAAAATAAAGAGTTTGAAAATAAAGTATTCAAACAGCCTATAGCTTATAATTGCATTCCTCAGATTGATTCGTTCTGTGATAACGGCTATACAAAAGAAGAAATGAAAGTAACAAATGAAACAAGAAAAATACTTCATTTAAAACCTGATACACCGATATCTTGTACGGCAGTCAGAGTTCCTGTCTTTATAGGACATTCTGAAGCAGTAACGGTTGAATTTGAGAAAAACATCACCCCTGAACAAACCAGAGAAATATTAGAAAAAGCATGGGGCGTTGAAGTCGTTGATGATACTTTAAATTACGTCTATCCTACGGCTAAAATGGCTGCGGGTACAAATCCTGTATATGTCGGCAGAATTAGAAAAGATATAGCATTTGATAATGCGATTACATTTTGGTGTGTAGCAGATAATTTAAGAATTGGTGCCGCACTTAATACTGTCAGAATTGCGGAAAAAGTAATTGAAATGCAGGTATTTTAAGAGGTTAAAATAATGAGACATAATTTCGGTGAAGTAATAACGGCAATGGTTACTCCTTTTAACAAGGATTTAACCATAGATTTTAATGCTTTGGAACGGTTGGTAAATCATTTGATAGAAACAGGAAGTGATAGTATTCTTGTGGCAGGTACTACGGGAGAAACTCCTACTTTAACCCATGAAGAAGAATATGAAATATTTTCATTCGTTAAAAAAGCTGCCGATGGAAGAGTTAAACTTATTATGGGCGCAGGCTCAAACTCTACCGAAACAGCGGTGAAATCATCTTTAAAAGCAAAAGAACTCGGAGCGGACGGAATATTAACCGTAGTTCCGTATTATAATAAACCGTCACAGGGCGGTATGTATGCTCATTTCTCAGCTATCGCTAAATCTGTTGACTTACCTGTTATTTTATATAATATTCCGGGCAGAACAGGTGTAAATATGCAGCCTAAAACAATAGCTAAATTAGCCGATGAATTTGAAAATATAGTTGCTGTTAAACAGAGTAATCCTGATTTGGATTTAATCAGCGAGATAAGAATGCAGACAAGTGAAGATTTTACTATATACTCA
>CANROV010000097.1 GCA_947632315.1 Candidatus Gastranaerophilales bacterium | reverse complement strand
AATGGGCAACGATTTTAACAGAAGCAGCACAAAAAGAGGAAAAGAAAAAACAAAAGAAAGGTTTGAAGAATTTATCGGAAAAGCCGAAAAAGGCAACAAAAAGAAATATACTTTTGAAGAATTAGGCTTTGACCATATCACAGTAGATGAAGCACACAACTTTAAAAATTTATTTGCTGATGCAAAAGCTGACGGACAAGAGGGAAATACATACTCAAAAATAACAGGGGCAGAGTCCACAAGAGCAAAAAGGTTATTTTTAGCGACTCAATATATTTTAAGAAACAACAATAACAGAAATGTATTTATGTTGACGGCAACCCCATTTAATAACAGTCCGTTAGAAGTATTTAATATGTTATCTTATATGGCAAAAGATAAACTTGAAAATATGGGCATTTATAATGTTTATCAGTTTATGGAAAACTATGTTGATATTTCTGCCGATTGGGTAGTTGATAGTAAAAACAATGTAGTATTTAAACAAATTGCAAGCGGTTTTAAAAATCTTCAATCATTACAAAGCATAATCGACAGTTGTATGTTGATAAGAAGTGCGGAAGATGCAGGGATAAAAAGACCGAATAAACATACAAAAAGAGTAACACTCGACCCTACGCAAGAACAATTAGATTTAATTGCAAAGGCAGAAGCCGAAGCCGTTGGTATGGAATTTGATGATGAGGGAAATGTTCGGTTAAAAGATACATCAAACAAAAGAAATAACGGAGAAGTATTAAGAGCAATTTCAAAAGCGAGAATTGCGACAATTTCTCCTGATATTTACAATAATAATTTAGATGTTTCTCCCGAAGATTTTATTAAAAATTCTCCTAAATTAAATTATGTGATGAATGCCGTTGAGTCAATGAAAAAATCTGACAAAAATACATCACAACTAATTTATATGCCAATAGGTGTTGATTATTTGCCTAAAATAAAACAATATTTAATTAATAAAGGTACATTTACCGCTGATGAAATAGCAATTATTAAATCGGGTGTAGATGATGATAAAATCAACGAAATTACAGACTCTTTCAATGATGAAAACGGAAAAATAAAATTAATAATCGGAACAAATAAAATAAAAGAGGGTATGAATTTAAACAAAAATTCATCTGTTTTATATGTTCCTTATATGGACTGGAATCCTACTGACTTTTTACAGATTGTTGGCAGAATTTGGAGACGAGGAAATAAATATAACGATATTAGAGTCGTTGTTCCTCTTTTAAAAGATTCTTCCGACCCTTTTATGTTCCAAAAATTAGACGAAAAAACCTCTCGTATAAATAATATTATGGATAGGGGAAAAGATTATATTGATACTTCTGAACTTGATACCGCAGAAGAAAAAATCAATATGATTACAAACCCGGACAAAAAAGCTGCAATGTTTTCACAAATAGAAAAACAAAAACTTGAAAACGAAAGAAGTAAATTAAGCGGACATCTTGATGATACAAAACATTATAAGAAAGAGCTTCAAGAAGCACAAGCACAGGTGGAAGCAGCACAAAAAGGTGTAAACAGTTATGAACAAAGATTAAAAGAACTTGAAAACGATAAGGAAAGTTGGCAATATTCTTCTGCTTTGGGTTATCTTGATTCATATAAAAAAGATTTATCGAAAGCAAAACAACATTTAAAATATGTTGAAACAAGAATTGCACGTCTTGAATTAGATTTTGAGGGTAAAGACTCGGAAGAAACAATACAAAACAAAATAAAAGAAACTGAACAAAAAATCGAAAAATTAAAAGAAACTACCGAAATGAAGCTCGCACAATATAAAGACGAGTACGAAAGAAACCGTAAAAACGGAAAAACAATAGACGAATTAATAAAAGATTTTGAAAATGATACTATCGACTTATATCACAAAAAAATTCCCTCTGATGTTGAGGAAGATAGGCCGATAGGTATAGAACCTAAAAAAAGGTATGAAAAAACGAGAGAAGCGGTTTATAAAATACCTGTTATAAGTCTTGAAACGCAGGGGCAAAAATCTAAAAAATCAAGAACGCAAAAAATAAAAGAAAAAGCAAAGCAAATAGAAGATGCAAAAAAATATAACAAAGTTCTTAAACAAGCGATACAGAAATGGCATAGCGAAATTGAATTAAGAAGATATGAAGCCAATAAAACTCTTAATAGCTTTATAACTCTTACAAAATATATTGCAAAAGAACTCAATGTAAATGATAAAAATTTACGAGAAATTATGCCGTTTTTGAGAGAAAGAACAGATTTGCCTGATAAATTAAACAGACCCGAATTACAAGAAGTTTGGGGAAAAGTCCATAATATAAAGGGAATGGCTGAACGATTAACAAAACTTGCAGATAATGTTTCTTCAAAATTTGACAAGTTTTGGAAAGAATATCAGGCAGTACAAGCGAATGGCGAAAATATAGAAGATAAAGAGGGTATAGAAAATTATATCTTCCACGATTGGAAAAGCGATAATAAAAATAATAATAGCTTAATTACAAGTGCTTTTATTACTAAATCAAAACACGCAAAACAAAGAAAAATTGCGACATATTTTGAGGGAATACAAGGCATTGAGCAAGAAAACGGAGAAATTAAACATTATACTCCTGAAACATTAGATTATGCAGAATTAATCAAAAAACAATCTGATAATCTTATAAAGGCAACTGTTGATAAAGTGCTTGCAGATAGTGTCAAGAGCTTTAAGACGGAGAGCGGAGCAAGTTTAGTGCTTCCTTATGCTCAAGCACCAAGTAATTGGATTGAAATAAATCATAGTGCATTAAATAAAACAGTTGCAAGACCAGTAGGCACAAAATTTGGGGAAAAAATTGCACCTGATTTACAAAACAAATTAAGCGAAATAGGAATTGCAATAGGAAACAGGCTTGCAAAATATAAAAGCAACGGAATTCCCAATTCTTTAGGCAAATATGTAAAAAATCAACCACCCGAAATAAGACTTCAAAGGTGGTTTTCTAATAAAACACTTGCACACGAAATCGGACACGCATTAGACGATATTTTAGGACTTCAAAAAGACGGTTTTGTAAACAGACACAGAAACGAACTAACAGAATTAAATAAAGAGAGAATTGAAGCATTTGATAAACAGGGAGAAAGTTTTTATGCTCAAAAAGACTCTGAATTAATTGCTGAATTATTTGGGGTAATGTTTAATGATGTTGAAAGTGCTTTAAAATATGCTCCTGCAGCAACTTCCGAAATAATGACAAGAATGACAGAAAACGACAAACTTGCTGCATTATTACCGGGTAATTATGATTGGGCAGATGCAAAACATATTATCGAAGAAAAAGTTGTTGAATTTTTCAAAGAGCCAGTAAAAGTACATCCCGATATTGCAGCAACATTGAAGCTCGTTTTTGAGCCGAAAAAAGAATATGTTGAAGTATTGGGCTATAAACCCGGTAAAGCATTTGATGATATAAATGCTATTGCCAAAATGTTCAATTTTTCTTTAAGTGGTTTCCACGCTTGGGCATTGTCTGAATCATATCTTGGAAATGTTGGAGCAGCGAAAGGCTTGAAAGAAGCCTTAAACTTCAAAAAAATATATAATTCCGTCAAAAATAACGATTTTGATATATATAAACAAGATAAAAACGCAAAACAAGCGATTAAAGACGGCTTGCAAATAGGGGCAACTTTGGATGTTCAAAGAGATGTAGTAGAAAATTTGTTAAACAACACAGGCAAGTGGATGGAGACAAATATTAAAGGTTTTGGTAAACCTTTCTCTTTTCCAATGACGGCAGTCGCAAAAGCAACAGAATTAAATAATAAAGCATTATGGGACACAATTCACAATAACTATAAACTTGGTGCTTATAATTTCTTAATCGAGAATGAATCTCAAAAGGGAACATTATCTGATGCAAAAAGACGAGAAATTGCTCAATGGGTTAATGATAGTTTTGGCGGTCAGGTTTGGGAAAACTTAGGAATAAGTCCAACGGCAAAAAAAGCTCTTTCTCGTTGGCTTATGTCTCCTGACTGGTTAATATCTTCAACTCGTCAATTTATGGGAATGTTTAGTTCAAAAACAGGACATAAAAAACTAAACGAACTTTCAGCAAAAAGTGAGTTTTGGTCAAAAGTAAAAGAAACAACACAATTTTTCGGTATTAATTCATTGACTGATGATATTGAAGCATCGGGAATGAGAGGAAGAATAGCGAGAAGATTTTGGGCAAGAGCAGCTATTCAATCATTAATATATATGAATATATTAAATGCGTTATTCAGAGCTTGGGATAGAGACAAAAACCCCGATTTATACCCTGAAAAAATGACACCGCTTAATTTTTCTATGTTGGGTAATTCCGTAAAAGAAAAAACTTGCGTATTTATCGGCCGTAATCAAGACGGAACAGAAAAATATGTAAGATTTGGTAAACAATTCAGAGAAATGCCCGAAATGGCAGAAGATCCATTGAAAAAAATAGGTGGTAAAATTGCTCCGCTTCCGCAAACAATAGCAACTATATTTACAGGTCGTTCAATGAGCGGTTTTGAGAATAAAGAAATGTCCGAAGCAAAAGGGTGGAAAAGAGTAGGAATTGCAGCAAAACAGGGAGCAACTTCTTTCCTGCCGTATTCAGCAGGCTCATTTATTCAAAAAGGAGCAGATTATAGCTTGTTTGATTTAGTAGCTACAACAGGAAAAGGAACAACGAAATATAAAGCAGGGGAATATTTCAAAGAAGCATTTGAAAGAGGAAATAATCCTAAGAAAATTGCAGAAATAGAACAAAGTATGAGACGAAACGGCTTTAGCGAAAAAGATATAGACAAAGTCAGAAATCAAGCAAAAGGCAAATATACAAAACAATTTAAAGATAAATATGTTAGTGCGTTAGAAAGTGGAAATACAAACGAAATAAAGAAAATTTCACAGACAATGCAAAAAAAGAACATATCCGCAACAGACCAAAGAAAAATATATATGAATGCACTTAAACAATATTACAAAGAGAAAAATATAGGAGGATAAGGGTGGATAAAGAAACACTACAAAAATACGCACCTGTCGCACTTGTAGCGATAGCTTTAATTTTTCAATGGAATTTATTTGTAACTCCTGAAAAATTAGAAATCAAGCATAGAGAAATATTGAAAGATGTTTCCGAAACTTATGCAACAAAAGAACAATATTCTGATTTAAAGTCGCAGCTTGACATAATTCAGAAGAAAATAGACAGAATGTACGAAATTATCGTAAAGAAGTAAAGGAGGAAAAAATGCGAGGGTTTCCAAAACATTTGAACACAAAACAGGATTATGAAAATTGTCTTAAAGATTATCCTGAAGAAACAAAAGCAAAACTAAAAAATTTGCTCGAAAGTCGCTTTATTTGGCAAGATAAAGAGATTATTGAATCAGGCAACGAGGGAATAGAGGACTCAACTCACAGAGTTGTAGAAATTGAAAACCACGACAAAATGCAACAAGAGTTAGTAGAAGATGTAAATGCTGAAATTTTTAGGCTCGGCTTTACGGTAGAAGAAGTAGAGGGATTAATAAATGATTAAAAGAAGAATTGGCAAAGACGGAAGATTATTAGCGGCTTATTCTGATTCAATTATTGTTCCACAACCTTTCGTTACTTTAACGGAAGAAGAAAACAATAAAATTGCTGCAGATGATAAGCATATATATTTTTATATTGATAATAATCTCGTAAAAAAAGACAAAGCGGAAATTAAAAAAAGAGAAAAGCGGATAGAACAGATAAAAGAAGAATTAAATCAGCTTGACTTAAAAACGATTAGAGCTTTAAGAAGCAACGATACAGAGTATATTGCAAGCTATGAAAATGAAGCAATTACTTTAAGAACAGAGTTACAGAAATTAGAAAAAGGAGAATAGTTATGTCAAATTTTACAAAAAATTTAAAAAATTTCTTTCAGGGTTTTGCAAGTTCAACAAAATCGAAGATTGAAGCTCTTGCATTAACCAATCTAAACAATTCGGAAAAAAAGGAAACTCTCGATAATTTCGTAGAAGATTGGGCAACAAAAGCACTCGACAAATTACCTATTAATGTCTTTATAAAAATGCTTATAAGAAAAGTTGTTATCGAAAATATCAGCACAATTACTCAAATTATTTACGACTTGATTAAATCAAGAGTAAATGGGGTTACAAAGAAAGAGGTACAATAAATGGCGATAGTTGCAACATTAGAAAAGGTAAATTATGGGGAAATTGCCGACCCTGATGTAATTAATGATAATTTTGAAAAATTACGACAAGCGGTAAATGCAAACACGCAAAAAAACATTACAACAGATGAAACAATAAAAAATATTGAAACAAATATAGATTCAATTTCGGGACAAGTTATGCCCGATTTGAATTATACAAAAACAGATAATATGTTTATTGTTTCAAAGGCAAAAAACTCTATAACATTAAAAGCAGGTACGGTAATAAAACTCGAAATATCTGAAGAAGATGTCCGATTTTTAGAAATTAAAGAGGATAAAGACTTCAATATATATGAGATAATGGATACAGGGGCATCCTCTTTAACCGCAGGAAAAGACTATTATTTATATATAGTTGAAAAAAACGAAAATAACTCTTTAGAGTCTGAAATCGTAAAAACAGTTGAATTGAAAGCATCTCAAAACAGTACATATCCGACAGGATATAATGCCAACAATTCAAGAAAAATTGGCGGTTTTCACACTTTATGTGCGGCAGTTACAGAAGCGAATGCTCCGGCTCTGCCTGAACATAGTATATGGAAAAAACATCCTGCAATCGGATATAATGCAGGAGACATTATTCCAAATTCTGTATGGTGTTTATCAAACAGACCGCAGTCAGCTCCGGAGGGTATGGTTTTTGTTGATAAAATTGATAAATGGGTTGACATATATAAACAAAGCGGAAAAGAGGGCAACCCTACATCTGTTTTTGGCGGTACTGTTGTAGATAATAGACAACCTATATTACATCAATGGGATATGGAATTGGTAAATAAAAAACTACCTACCGATAATGACTTTAATGTTTTTGCAGAGGGGTCAAACCAAAAAACCGCTATTTATGGAAGTGTAGCTCCGACTCCAAAAACCGCAGGCGGTCATACAGATACCGCAGGAAAAAGGATGATTTCGGGATATTTTATAGAAGAATGCTGCGGTTATATGTGGGAATGGCTTGATGAAATCGGCCCTTGTGGTGGTAGTGGTTTTGCAAGCTATGGAACAGGTGCAGACGATAGAGGTAATTCCTATGGTATGCCGTACAATTTGGGTGCGGG
>CANROV010000096.1 GCA_947632315.1 Candidatus Gastranaerophilales bacterium | reverse complement strand
TCACTTTGTTATTAGTGATGATAAATTACGAAATCGCCTTATAGACTTTTATATTCAAGAAGGGCGGGATGATGAAGCAACAGAATTATTCCCCGAACAAGGTTATAACATCTTTTTAAAAGTTAATGATATAGCTCGAAAATACTTTATTACTAATAATCCCGCAAGACAATCAATAATTAATGATGAACTGGTCAAAGGAAATTTATCGGGAGCTATTGAAGAAGGCGTGGAAAACCTTCCCTATCCTTTAAATAAACAAACAAAAGAGGAGTTGAAAAAAGCTGCCTTTTATATAAAAGATAATAATCTTTTGGAAAAATGGGCAAAAGAATTTAAAGAAGATAATTTAAATACTATTAAGGGATTTATGGATGGCTGTGACTTGGATGACAGAATTTCTATCGGACTTACAACTTTAGGTATTTCTGAGGCGCTTAATATCGTTTCCAGACAGCTTGATAAACTTAGTAAAATATCTTCATCAAATAAAGATATTGCTAAACAGCGCAGTCTTATTAATGCTTGCATTTTAACAATGCTTCAGGCTCAAGAACATAAAATAGATGAAGAAAGAAATAGCTCTTTTGCAAGATACAATATTGAAAAAGCTAAAAATCCCGCTAAAGTTGAAATCTTTAACAGATTAATTGATGCATTAAATGTATATAAAGAGGATAAATTTGTAAAAATCCCTAACTGCGTTATGCTCTATGGTGACAATCCTTATGTAATGAAAAATATAATTGATTGGGCAGGTAAATTACTTGAAAGTAATTATGATTCTAATTATATAAAACTTCCTTCAATCTCTGATAAAGCTCAAATGCAGGAAAATATTTTAAATACTTTGAAAAATGCCGAGAAAAATTATCAGGCAACGGGAAGACGCTCTTTGATTTTTGTTAACGGAATGGATAAACTGATTAATTCTAAAATTAATACAAAAGAAGATATCGCAATTATGAAAGACTTAATGGATAAAGCTGACCGTTATTTTCATTCAACTTTAATTTTTTATACAAAAAATCCTCGATTATTAGACCCCGGAACGACTGTTTCTCATAGAATCGGATTAAAAATTAATGTGCCTGTTAGTTTTAATATGCCGAAACAGTAAATATATAAATAAAGGAGTTCATCAATGAAAATTAATCATATAATATCGCCTGCATATAGTTTTAAAGGGATAAAAGTCAGTAAAAAACAAAAACCAATTGATATTAGAACCGTAAAACCTCAACAGCAAATATTTGACGATTGGTATAGAGAATTAGTTCTATTAGATGACTTGATGAATAGTAAAGTAATTAAAAAATCAAGTGAAATTAACAGTGAAATAGAACAAAAATATTTAGTTGGCCCAGGTTTATTTACAGATTCAAAATCAAAATATTCTGAAAAAAAATCAGCATATGAATCTCAAAAATGTTCGCTTGATGAAAAACTTAAATATGCGGATCAAATGGTTCAAATATCTGATAATGCTACAAATGCATTGGATAATTTCTTCTTTTGTACGGATGAAAAAAAGATAAAATCTCATCACTCTAAAAATAACGGGATTTCAAGAGTTGCAGGTTATAAACCTGAACTTTCCGTTATCCAAAAAGAATTTATTGATAGAATAAAAGCGGAAAAATCAGGTCAAGATATTGATATATTTGGCAGTATATTATTCTTTGGCCCCTATAGTAACGGTAAAACTTATATTACGGAATCTGTTGCTCAAGAAACAAATTGTATAATTTCTTCAATTTTTACAAAAAAAGGCAAAGAAAAAGAAATTATGAATCAAATAATTGAAGAAGCTGAAAAAAGTGAAGAAAGATTTAAGAAAGACCGAACAAGAACTATTATTTTTATAGATGAAGCAGATAAAATTATTGGAAGAAATTCTTCTATTGCAAAGGAATTTGAAAACTTTATAAAAACTTGCTCCCAAAAATATCATTGTAGCGTTTTTGCTACTACTAATGAACCTTTAAATCTTAGTTTGGATATGAATAATGTAGATGTATTCCCTATAAAAATGTCAATAGATCCGCCTATCAATAGTAATATTGAAGATATTTTTAAGTTCGCACTTTCTCCTTATGAAACAGAAAAAAATATTAATTTTAAAGATATTTCTAAGGCTGTTCGACAAAAAGAAAAAGAGATGAAAGGAAAATTCAGTAACGGTCAAATTGTGTCAATGTGTGATAACATAGCTATGAAATTACAAGACAAGCCTATTTCTCAAAATGACATTATTGAATTTATAAAATTGGCTGAGCCTGAAATCTCTGAAAATTTATGTCAAAAATTTGATAATGATTATTATACGCTTATTGGAGGTTAATTAATAAAATGCAGATTCAATTTACTCTTCAAAATAAGTTGATGAAAGTAGATAATAATTGTCCTATAAAATCTAAATTGATTTACTTTAAAGGAACTGATGAATTTATAAGAAATTCTGAGGAGAAATCTTTTTCAGAAATCAGACAGTCAATTCAAAAAAAATATCAACCTGCTATTTCACAGTTAAGAGCTAAAAGAAAAGAAGCTGCTGATTACGCAAAAAATACTATTTCAAACAGATTAACTAAAACCGATTTGGGTAACGAATTAAAACCGATAGATATTGTAAGAATGGACAGAACATTTGCCGATAAAGTGTATAAAGAAGGACGTGACTATCCGATTTTCAAAATTGCTCAAAGAATGCAAATTCATTATTGTGAGGCTACTGCCAGAAAGCTTTATAGATGTCCCAATTGTGTAATGTTTATTTCTAAAAATAAAGAACTGGGTGATTCCCTTTTTAAAGAATTAGAATATTATATAAAAGAATTAAGTCTTGGTTCAGCATCTCCGTTTAGTAATAATGAATATTTTGGTATAAATAAAAAAACACTTATTCAAGGTAATTATGATAAAATTACTCCTTTGGAAGATCATATACAAACTTTAGCGGCTCCTTATCGGCTGGTTTTTAAAACATTGGAAGATTCTTTACCCCCAAATGCAAGTATAATTGAAAGACAATATGCACTATTTGATGCACTTCAAGCTGCCGAAGAAAACTATAAAAAAAACAAAATATCTACTGTACTTCACGTCCGTGACCTTGAACAGATGATTGATATAAATAATAATGATGAACAATCTATTGCCATTATGAAAGATTTAATGGATAAATCAGGCAGATATTTCCATACTATGATTACTTTCACGAATACTGATCCTTCAAAAAGCGACCCCGGTACTATTGTTTCTCACAGAGTTGGTTACAAAGCTGATCTCGATGCTCTCGGAATTCAAAAAATAAGCTCTAATATTGTTATTTCTGATGATATGAAAAAAATAGTTGATGAAGCTACGGAATTGTATGGTGATGCTTATGTTAAATATAATAATTATACTGAACAAATTGAAGCTCTTCAAAACCAATGTAATGAGGAGATAAAACAACTTGAAAAACAATTCCCGAAACCGAAAACACCTGCTAAATCGAAAACGCAAATAGTAAATAAAAAATTAGACTCTGATGTTAATAAACCTTTAACACAAACTTTAGAGCAAAGTGCTAAAAAACTTACAAAAAATCAGAAAACTGCAATCGCTATTGGAGTTGTATTCGCTCTTGCTACTCTTTTCACTGTTTTATACAAAAAAGGATTCTTTAATAAATTAATACATAAATTTAATTTTATTAATAATAAAATTAACTCTAAAGACAAAAATAACAATACTTCTTCTTCATCATATCAAATTAAACAATCTGAAATATTTAAGTGCTTTGATTAATTTTATAAAAAAATTTAAAATCTCTATCCTGCTATATATTTTTTCTTCTTTTTTCCGAATAAAGTTATAACTTTATATTTGTTCCCGTTTGTATATTCGTTCTTTATAGAAAATATATTCTCAAGCAAAGAAAGCTTTTTATCTTTGCTGTTAATTTCATTTATATAAATTTGCGAGATTGATGAAAGAAGAATTTCTTCATAAAAAGATGTCTTTTTTGCATATTCCCAAAATCTGTCAAAAAGCTTTCCCCATTCATATTTTGTTGTGTTCCACGGCTTAATAAGAAAATGAATAATATATGGATCTTGAATTGCTTCAATAATTTGTTGCTTATAGCAGGTTAATACCTTTTTCTCTAATGTCTTATTATAAATACAGTTTGCATACTGGCAATTATATTTGAATGGAATAACTTTTGTTTTCTCCCTGAATATCAAATTTAATGCATCTTGATCTGGACACATGTACTTTTTTCCGTTAACTAGAGTTACAAACTTTTCAAAATATTCGTTTGTGTCTATTTTTTTTATATCAAATAGTATAACTCCCGAATTAAAGTAATCTTTAGCATTTTCTATTTTTAAAACTTCTTTTTGAAATTTATTATGAGGATTTTTTAAATCTTCTTCCATAACAGATACTACATCTGTACAAACTCCGATTTGCTTGCCTTCTAGATTAATATCAAAAATATTATCTATGTTTTTATTTATTAAAGTGTCGCCATCTATATATAAAACCTTGTCATAATATTCCATTATAAATGGGATAAAACATCTGTAAAATACTAAAAGCGGCCAGGTTTCGTTCGCTTTTAGCTGTAGTTTCCCAAATTTTGTTTTAATATATGAGTTCATATCAAAAAATCTTAAACTGAAATTTTTTGGTAACATTGATTCAAGTCGTTCTTTGTTTTGAACCGTAATATCTTCAGAAAATACAACTATATCATAGGTTTTGTTTTTTGACGAATTTTCAATCAGTGATTTTAATACAACTCCAAAATATTTCACATATGAATCGTTAATTGCAAAGCAAAATGCATTCTTGTTATTTCTATCTATTGGTATAATTTGAAATTTTAAATCGGTTGTAAATTCATTTGAATCCTGATTTTTAACTCTAAATGAAAAAGACATACCCAAAAATGTAACAATTTTATATTTTATGAAATATATGAAATTGTTTTTAACAGAAAATATATTTTCAAGAAAACTCCTTTTTTGGGTTATACATTTTATAAATCTGTTGAAATCTTTACCGGATAGATTTTCTCTGACTTCTTTTATATATTTTTTCTTTAAATTATCTGAAATAAGATAAAAACCTCCGATAAAACACGTTAATTTGTAATTTTCAAACCCTTTTTTATATTCATTATATAAATTGTAAGATTTTAAAAATTCTTCTAATTGTTTAATTGCTTCAAAAACACCCAGACCTTTATCATCATTTGTGTGCGTAATAGAACCTGCTCTTTCTCTATAGCAATAAACAAATAATGGAATATAATCGGTTCTTTTGTTTGTTATTGTTGCAATTGTTGAAAATATACCATCTTCAAAGGTTTTTGTCTTTGGAAATTTAATATGATTCTTTTTTATAAAGTCTGTTTTAAATATTCTATTCCAAACAGGATATGAAGTAGCGGGGAAGATTTTGTTTAATTCTTTTGCTTCTTGCTTTTTTAAAGATAGATATTCAGGAAATTTCTTTTCCTTGACTTCTCCTGAATATTCATTAAAAGTTCTATAATCAAACCAAACAATATCGGAATTGTTTTCTTTCGCAAAAGAATAAACCTTACTTAAAGTGTTTCCTTCAATATAATCATCAGGATCAACAAAAAACAAATATTCGCCTTTACCTGCTTCTATGCCTGCATTTCTTGCTTCTCCCTGCCCTTTATTTTCTTGATTTATTATTATTATTCTTGAATCTTTTTTTTGATAGTTTTTTAATATTTCTAAACTATTATCTGTTGAACCATCATTAATGCATATTACTTCAATTTCTTTTAAATCCTGATTTAAAATACTTTCTAAGCATTCTTGTAAATATGCATTAACATTATAAACCGGAATTATTATTGAAATTTTTATTAAAGATTCATTTCTGAAGATTTCAGCCATGTTTTCCCTTATATTAATTTAATATTTTAAAAACCGTTATATATGATTACTTAAAAGATAATAACATAAATATTAAAACATGGTAATCATATATAACGTATTTTTTTAAAATCAATATTATTGTTGTTTATTACCCGTTAAATGTATTTTATTTTATTAAAATAATGAGGTTTGACACCCAATGCTATATAATGATAAAGAATTTATAGGAAAAACAATTCAAACCATAAGAAAAAAAGCCAATTTAAAACAGGGAGAATTGGCTGAAAAAATAGGTATCAGTGAAAAACATTTAAGCAAAATTGAAACGGGTAAAAATTTACCTTCTTTAGATAATTTTTTTAAAATGGCTGAAATTTTAAACTTTAGTTTGGAAGATTTTGGTGTAAGATCAAATAAATTCGAAAATAAATATAAAGAAACTCTTTTAAAAATTGCTTATTCTTCTTCGGAGAAAGAAGCAAAATCTTATTGTGAAATGATTGAAACTTTGAATAAAATTATTAAATTGAATAAATAATAAATATGTAAAGAGACCGTATAAATATATAAAAACTTCAAAATTTTCTACAGTTTTAAACAATCTTTTTCTTGTATATTGACAATTATCTTTATTGCGTACTTGTAAAAATTATGCTGTTAATTTAACATAATAAAAGTTAATAGGAAAGAGGCAAAAAATGAGAGATGATATTAAAGAATTTAATGCAGTAGAACAAGCTGCAAGAAAATTTTGTGAAGCTGTAAAAAAGGGCGACAGTTCAATTGTTAAACCATATTTCTATGAAAAAGCCTGCTTCTTTGGGCAATTAAACGAACAAACTTATCAATCAGGCTCGATTGAAGAATTTTATAAAACGATAGATAGCTTTGGAGCTTGCGATGATAATTATATTTCAAGGGTTGATGTTATATCACTTGAAAAAACTATTGCAATGGTTAGAGTAATTGAAGATAATTGGCACGGTTATAAATTTACGGACTTCTTGATAATGAATAAAATTAACGGAACTTGGAAAATAGTTTCAAAAGTTTATGATACATTAGAAAACTTGAATAAATAATAAAAAGCCGATAGTAATTAAACTATCGGCTTTTTATTTGTGTACTTTTTCCAAGTTCATAGGCTTAATTTACAGAGCATTCCGCTTTGGATGCTACAAGTTATTGACAAAGATTAATATTGAAATCAGAAAATGGTTATAACTCAACTTCTCTTATTACGCAAACTTGCCGAAAACTATATACCGCTCAATTAACTTCAAATTAATAAAAAAAAACCTCCTATTAGGAGGTTTTTTATGGTGCCGATGGCCGGACTCGAACCGGCACACAGGGTGAGCTGCGTCAGATTTTGAGTCTGATGCGTCTACCA
>CANROV010000095.1 GCA_947632315.1 Candidatus Gastranaerophilales bacterium | reverse complement strand
ATTGCATTCCTTATTGACTCTCTTGTAATTATTTGTGAAGGTTTTATATTTTTTTCAATAAGTTCATTAATAATTACGCCAGAGTCAAATGCAATTCTTTTAGTTTTAGCACTTACGGCAAGAGAAGTAGCACAGTATGGCAGACTCATCCCCATAACTTCCGTTAAGCAAGCCATAGTATTTGCCGTATATAATCCCTGGCAAGCTCCTAAAGACGGGCAAGACGTCATTTCCATTTCTTTTAATTTTTTCTCGTCTATTTCCCCGTTAGTGAATTTTCCTATAGCTTCAAAAGTACCTTTTATCATTGTCAAAGTATTATTTTGACATTTCCCGTCTGCCATCGGGCCAACCGTAACAACTATTGACGGAATATCAAGCCTTGCGGCAGCCATAAGCATTCCGGGGGTAATTTTATCGCAATTAGTCAATAAAACAAGTCCGTCCAGTTTATGGGCATTTGCAACAGATTCAACACAATCTGCAATCAAATCTCTAGAGGGAAGTGAATAGTTCATTCCGCTATGTCCCATAGCGATACCGTCACATATTGCAGGAACACCAAATATAAATGCCTGTCCTCCGCCGGTATGTATACCTTTTTCTATTTGACGTTCAATATCACGCATGCCTGCGTGTCCCGGAACCAAATCGGTAAAACTGCTTGCGATACCAATAAATCTTTTATTCATCTGATTTTCACTAACACCTGTAGCATATAATAATGCTCTGTGCGGAGTTCTTTCAAGTCCTTGTTTTATTTCATCACTTCTCATAATATTCTCCAATCAGTAACAGCCAAGGGAATTATCTATACCCAAGTTAAATAAGACCGAGTTCTTTATGTTTGTTAAATATTTCTTCAGCCATCATATCAATTTTTTTATAATCATCAGGTTTTGCTTTTCCTTTAACCATAATAGGTTCAATAACATCTAACTTTAAAGGAGCAAGCATTTCAGCCATTTTTCCGAAAAGATTTCCGCCCCATCCGTATGAACCTATAAATGAAGCTATTTTTGTTTTTGGTTTTAAGACACTTGCGAGATAAACCGTATTGAATGCAGCGGGATGAGGCCCTGCTAATACCATTGAAGTACCAAGAATCAATGTAGTACCATCAACAAGCGCCATAGCTAAATCACCCAAATTTCCTTCGACCATATCATATTTTATTGACGGGATTCCTTTTTCTTCAAGTTTTTTTGCCAGATAATCAATCATATCTTCTGTAGAATGATACATAGAAACAAAAGGAAGCAATACAAGGTTTTTACCCTTTTCGCCTGCCCAATCAGCATATAAATCAAGTATATAGTCAGGATTTTTATGAATAGGGCCATGGCTTGGCAATATCATATCTACTTTTAACTCTCTTAATTGCTGAACATATTTTCTGCAAACGGTTGAAAACGGCATCATTATTTCAGCGAAATATTTTTTTGCGCTTTTTTCTAAATCTTTTGAAGGAACAGCAAAAACATCATCAAATATATAATGAGCGCCCAAAAAATCACCCGTACAAATTACATTATCTTCTTTTAAATATGTAAACATAGTATCAGGCCAATGAACTCCGGGTGCAATTATAAATTTTAATGTTTTATTACCTAAAGATAATTCATCATTATTTCCGACAATTTTTATTTTTTCTTCAGGAACTAAAAGCATTTCTTGTAAATTTTTTGCACAAACAGAATTTGTAACAACGACAGCCATCGGAAATTTATCTAAAAGAGCGGGAATACTGCCTGAATGATCCTGCTCGCCGTGATTTGCTATAATATAATCTACTTTTGTTATTCCGTTTTCATCAAACGATTTTAAATATTCTTGTGTAAATTTGGGATACATAGTATCTATTACAGCAGTTTTTTCACTTCCTTGAACGATATAGGAATTATAACTGGTACCGTTATCTAAAGGTATCAACTCATCAAAAATAACTCTGTCTTTATCATTCATACCTGCATATAAAATATTTTCTTTAATCTTTTTATAAATCATAACTAACTCTCCCAAATTTACACAATAGACTTATTCTTTTTCAAACATATCTTTACCGACACCGCAAATAGGGCAAACATAATCATCCGGTAAGTCTTCAAATGCAATATTGCCATTTTCTGACGGGTCATAAACATAACGGCATGCTAAACATACATAATTTTCCATTTTTCTATCTCCTTTTTGTTACCTGTTAAGAATATCACTTATAGTTAAACTTATCAATTAATATATATTACATTTAATTTTAACACAAAAATTTACGCATAATAGGATATATCATATTGTATATAGTTTTTTTCATACGAGATTTTTAAACTAAAATTACTATGAAAAAAGCAATTATTATTTTAATCTTAATACTGGGATTGCCGGCATTTTCAAAAACAATTACCGGCGAAATAAAGAAAGAAAATCAAGGTAATTTTAACAGAATATACGATAATGAAGACTATAAGCCGATAGAAGGCGCACTTGTAAAAGTACCTGCCAAAAAATATTCAACTATGACGGATAAAGACGGAGTTTTTCAACTAAAAACGAATATAAATTCTCCGACCATTATTTCCGTAGAAAAATCAGGATATAAACCGTATTCCCTAACCGTAAATTCAGGGTATAAGAAAAATCCCATTATTGTAGGGATAGAAAAAACAACGCCAAATGATATCATTATAGAAACAGATATGATACATCTCGGAGATAATTCATTTTCGGAAAATTCAGCAAATGCTTCAGAATTCAGTTTAAGTTCAACAGGAGCATTTTATTCTAAAGATTTTAAGATAAATCCTATAGGAGACTCTGAAGTAATATCACTTGTAATAGGTTCGATAATCGGAATAGATACGCTACAATCTCAACGAATGGGGCAATCAAGAGTAAAAACTGCTTACTCCAATCCTCCGGAAATTTTTTGCAACGGAAATAAAATAGCAGAAATAAAAATTAACGGAGATAATCAAAGAATTAATATTCCCAAATCTCTGATTAATGCTTCAAATTTAGTCAATATAACAATAAAAACAGGCAGAAACATCTATAAAACAGAAAGTATAGACTTTGATGATATTGAATTTACTAATCTTTTATTAGAAATAAAATAACGTTGCCATAAAGATTATCTTTGCTATAATTAAAGTACAGTGAGGGTAAATTATGCCGTTTGAATTCAAAAGACTTAAAATCGAAGAAGTTATACTTGTAATACCAAAAGTGTTCAATGATGAGAGAGGATTTTTTTTAGAGGGCTATAAAAAATCCGAATTTGAAAAAAACGGCATAAATGTTGAATTTAATCAGGATAATCATTCTAAGTCAACCAAAGGAGTTTTAAGAGGACTGCATTATCAATTACCTCCAAAAGGACAGGCAAAACTTGTAAGATGTATCAGAGGTAAAATTTTTGATGTTGCAATTGATATAAGAAGAAATTCCTCCACGTTTGGCAAATGGGTCGGAGAGATATTATCGGAAGATAATAAAAATATGCTTTTTATACCTGAAGGTTTTGCTCACGGCTTCATTGTTTTAAGCGATGAAGCGGAACTTTTATATAAAGCTTCTAATGAATACTCTAAAGAACACGATAGAGGCATATTATGGAATGACCCTGATATTAATATTGATTGGGGTATTAATTATACGCCTATTCTTAGTGAAAAAGATAAAAACCAACCAAAACTTAGTGAAGCAAAGGATTTATATTAATGAAAATTCTGATAACGGGCGGAGCCGGCTTTATAGGAAGCTGTTTTGTACGATATATTCTTAATAAATACAATGATTATCAAGTAATAAATCTTGATGCATTAACATATGCCGGTAATATAGAAAATCTTGAAGATGTTCAAGATAACAGAAATTACACTTTTATTCACGGAAATATATGCGATAAAAAATTAGTAAGAGATATAATGTCAGAAGTTGATTTAGTAGTGAATTTTGCTGCTGAAAGCCACGTTGACAGATCTATAACAGGGCCTGAAATATTTGTGGAAACAAATATACAAGGAACTTTAAATCTGCTTCAAGCTTCAAAAGAAACGGGAGTTGAAAGATATCTACAGGTTTCAACAGATGAAGTATACGGAACTCTAGGTAAAACGGGATATTTTTATGAAACCACGCCAATTGCGCCAAACAGTCCTTATTCGGCCTCAAAAGCAGGTGCTGATTTACTTGTAAGGTCATATTTTGAAACATATAAACTTCCTGTGTTAATAACACGATGTTCAAATAATTACGGGCCTTACCAATATCCGGAAAAATTAATACCATTTTTCATTTCAAAATTATTAAGAAATGAAAAAGTACCCGTATATGGTGACGGACTTAATGTACGTGACTGGTTATATGTATATGACCACTGCAGTGCAATAGATACAGTACTTCATAAAGGAAAAATAGGCGACGTATATAATATCGGCGGACACAATGAAAAAACGAATATTGAAATTACGAAGCTAATACTTATGTCAATGGGTAAAGACGAATCTTCAATAGAATATGTTAAAGATAGATTAGGACATGACAGAAGGTATGCAATAAGTAATGATAAAATTCAATCGGAATTAGGCTGGAAACCATCAGTAACTTTTGAAGAAGGTATAAAATTGACAATCGATTGGTATCTTAAAAATCAAGATTGGATAAAAAATATAGAAAACAAAAAAGCAGGAGTTTTATAATGAAAGTTCTTGTTACAGGGGCAAAAGGAATGCTCGGGCAGGATTTATGCCCTATATTAGAAGATGAAGGTTATGAAGTTATTGAAACAGACCTTTATAACCTTGATATAACAAATAAAAAAAATATAAATGAGTTTTTTGAAACATCAAAACCTGACATTGTAATACACTGCGCCGCATACACAAATGTAGATAAAGCGGAAGAAGATAAAGAAACAGCTTTTAAAATCAATTTTGAAGGTACTAAAAATATTGCTGATATATGTAAGAAATCAAATATTACCCTTGTATATATTTCTACTGACTACGTTTTTGACGGTACAAAAGAAGGAAAATATCAGCCAAATGATAAACCAAATCCCATTAATATATACGGCGAATCAAAACTTGCAGGAGAAAAAGCTGTTCAAGAATGTGAAAAATACTACATAACAAGAACAAGCTGGCTATATGGACATCACGGAAAAAACTTTGTAGAAACAATGATTTCTCTAAAAGATAATCCTGAAATTAAAGTAGTGGATGATCAAACAGGATGTCCCACCTGGACAGTGGAGTTAGCGGGCGGAATTATAAAAATTTTACAAGAAGAAAAACCATACGGAATATACCATGTATGCGGTTCAGGGAAAACAAGCTGGTATAATTTTGCAAAAGAAATCTTTAATATCGGAGGTTTCAGTGTAAATTTAAAGCCCTGCACAACGTCTGAATTCCCACGACCTGCCAAAAGGCCCAAAAACAGCATAATGGAAAATAATAAAATTTGCAGAGATTGGAAAACAGCACTAAAAGAATATATGGATTTGAGGTGTTAATGAAAGGTATAGTATTAGCAGGCGGTGCGGGGACAAGGCTGTATCCTTCAACTCAAGCCATATCAAAACAGTTATTACCAATATATGATAAGCCTATGATATATCACCCAATCTCTGTATTAATGCTGGCAGGGATAAAAGACATCTTAATAATATCCACCCCGCAAGATTTACCAAACTTTAAAAAGCTGTTAAAAGACGGGTCAGACTTTGGCGTAAAATTTTCATATATAGAACAGCCGTCACCTGACGGACTTGCACAAGCTTTTATTCTGGGGAAAGAGTTCATAGGAAATGATTGTGCAGCACTTATTTTAGGGGATAATATCTTTTACGGGCCTGCTTTTTCAAATATATTAAAAAAAGCAGTAAAAAGAACAGAAGAAAAAGGCGGAGCTACTTTATTTGCATACAGAGTGAAAGACCCCCAAAGATTTGGCGTTGTTGAATTTGACAGTAATAAAAATGTTATCTCCATAGAAGAAAAGCCTTTAATTCCAAAATCAAAATATGCAATAACAGGACTTTATTTCTATGATAATAATGTTTTAGAATATGTAAAAGAGCAAAAACCTTCAAAAAGAGGGGAACTTGAAATAACTGATTTAAATAATACATATTTAAAGAATAACAATGTAACCGTAGAAATATTAGGCAGGGGATTTGCCTGGCTTGATACAGGAACGCATGATTCTCTTTTACAAGCCTCGCAATATGTTAAAACAATTGAAGAAAATCAAGGTATAAAAATTGCCTGCTTAGAAGAAGTTGCCTATGAAATGGGTTATATTTCCAAGAAACAATTAAATCAAATTTCAGCCAGATATCCTAATAATCCATATTATCAATACATTAAAAGTTTATAAAACTATCCTTTCATCTGATGAATAAAACCTTATAAATTTTTATTATAAATTTACGGAGGTTTTATAATATATGATGAGAGATAAAAAGAAATCTTTATTAAATGCTTTAAATAAAAAATGCACAAAAAAAGTCAGAATATGTACATCAAAATTTTGTGCGGAAGGTTGTCTTGATGAGAATTATGATGATGATAACATTGTTTGCCTGTCTGATGTAAAAATGGTTTTTACCGACGGTATAAATGATACGGAATATCGTAAAAGCGTTTGTATATGCGATGACTACATTATTGCCTTTGAAGCTATAGAAGAATAAAATAAAACCGGCATAAGCCGGTATTTAATCAGTTTAACAAAATTCACAACTATTCTACTCTACAAAAGAACTCTTAATATCAGGTTGTTCATTGAAGTTGAATATAAAATGAGAATATCTTTCCATTCTCAATTTAAACCATCCTAACATTGTATCAGAGCCATATATTTTTATTGTACGCATTCTGTCAAAGTTTTTATTGCTTTTATTATACGATTCGTCAATGTATGTTTGACATTTACAATTTAACTCATCAACCAGGTCATATAAAGTTTTTAACCAGGCTGCCTGAACACACAAATCATTAACTTTGTACTCAAGTATCATAATTTTCCTAACTTTTTTCACTTCACAAGGGGAGTTTCGTTATTTACTATATATATACCTAGAAATATTAATTTTTAAACATTAATGCTTAATACTTATTTACATGAGTTAATAAGAGAATTTTGAATTTGATACAATTCATAAGTATTTTCTAACAGCATAGCAATTGTCATAGGCCCTATACCGCCGGGGACAGGAGTTATATAAGAACACAAAGGTGATATTTCGTTAAAATCAGCATCTCCCTTTATTCCGTTTTCTGTTCTTGAAATTCCGACATCAATAAAAACACAATCTTTTTTTATAAAATCTTTTGTTATAAATTCAGGTTTACCTACGGCAGAAATAATAATATCCGAATCTTTAGCAATATGATTAATTGATTCTTGAATTTCTTGTTGCGTAATATTATCTAAGGCACTCGTAGCCTCATC
>CANROV010000094.1 GCA_947632315.1 Candidatus Gastranaerophilales bacterium | reverse complement strand
TCGTAGTGTGATACTTTCAGACAATGAAAGGCTGAGTCTGTAACCCTGTCTATACCCTGAAAAGGTGCGGCAAAATACAAAGCATTTAGCTTAAAAAACCCTTTATTAGTAGGGTTTCCGAAAGTGAGGGGTTTTTATTTTATGCCAAGAAAGTATAATGTAACACTTTCAGAAGTAGCTGAAATTAATAATTTTGAACTGGCTTCTTCACAATCAAGTAAAGGCAAAGCGAAATATACGGAAATTAAAAATTTCAACAAAAATGAAAAAGAAAACCTGATAATTTTATCAAAAAGTTTAATTGATAAAACTTATACAACAGGGAGTTATAGAACAAAAAGAATATACGAGCCAAAAGAAAGAGATATATACATACTTGATTATCCGCACAGAATAGTGCAACACGCACTAATTAATAAATTAGAGCCTATTTTTATGGGGATGTTTATTAAGGATAGTTATGCGTGTATTAAAGGCAGGGGAATACATAAGGCTTCTTTAAAAACCACAGAATTTGTAAAGAGAAACACTTATTGTTTAAAAATGGATATAAGAAAGTTTTACCCCTCTATAAATCACGATATTTTATATTCTATGTTCGAGCGGAAGTTTAAAAATAAAGATTTATTATGGCTTATTAGAGATATTATATATTCTTTTCCCGGAGAGACAAATGTTCCTATCGGAAATTTAACTTCTCAATGGTTTGGCAATTATTATATGACTCCGCTTGATTGGTATGTAAAAGAGACTTTAAAAATAAAAGATTACTTAAGGTATTGTGATGATTTTTGTTTATATAGCAACGATAAAAACGAATTAAGAGAAGCAAAATATATTTTAACTGATTATTTAGGCAATAACTTAAGATTATCTTTGAGTAAATGTGATTTATTTAAAACAAACAGGGGAGTTGATTTTGTCGGTTATCGGCATTTTGCAAATTATACTTTATTAAGAAAAAGTACGGCAAAAAGAATAAGACGTTCACTACCGACAGTCTATGAACAATATAAAACAGGAAAAATCTCGCCCGATAAATTCAGGTCAATTATTGATTCATATATGGGTTGGGCTGAATGGGCAGATACATACAATTATTTAGAAAGCATAAAGCTATACGATTATAGGAGAGAACTTATGGCAAAATTTTCAGAAATAGCAGAAGAAAACGACAAAAATTTAAGGAAATTAGAGGGCGAGAGAGTAAAAATAGATGATTGGTTGGATAAACCGATTAAAATAACAAATTACAGAGTTGAGCCGTCTAATTTTAAAGATAAAAACGGAAAAATAAAAAACCGCATCGGAATAGAATTTTATTATGAGGGAGTTCCAAGAGTAATTTTTACATCTGCAGGAACACTAATGTATTTAATTCCTAAGTATTTTAAAAAGGATGAAGCATTGGAAGCAAAAATAGTAAAGAAATCAGACGGTCATTATGTTTTAGAATAGAGGTTTTCAGGAAATATAGTTTATTAGATAAACAGTCAGAATTTTTGAGTATTCCGCATAATAATAATTTAGATGTGGTTATATATCAGGGCGGTTACGGTTCGGGTAAAACTTGGGCAGGCTCTTTGCTCGGTATTTTAATGGCAAGAAAATACCCCGGATGTCGTGGACTTGTCGGAGCAAAAGAGTATGAATTAGTCAGAAAAACAACACTTGTAAAATATTTTGAACATTTAGAAGCTCTTGGCTATCAGAAAAATGTTCATTATAAATATAATAAGGTTGATAAAATAATTACATTCAAAAACGGCTCTGAAATCTTATTTTCACAACTTGATGATCCTGAAAAATTTAAGTCCTTAGATTTGCATTGGGTAGAAATTGAAGAAGCATCACAAGTTGGCGATAGTACAATAAAAGGTCTATTAGGTCGTTTGAGAAATACATATCGTGGCGAAAATTGGCCTGAATTTCGATACAGATTATTTGGACATACAAACCCCGAAGCAAGCAAAGGGTGGATATATGAAAGATTTGTAGAGAAAAAACAAGAAAATTGGCGGCTTATTATTGCCCCAACAACAAATAATATATATTTGCCCGAACATTATGTAAAAGAAATGCAGGCTTCGTATGACCCCGAATATTATAGAATTAATGTTTTGGGAGAATTTGGAGACTATAATAGCGGTTTAGTTGTAAAAAACTTTACTGACGAAAATGTAAAACAATTAAAGTATTGCGAAGATTTACCGCTTCATTTAACTTGTGATTTCAATGTTGACCCAATGATGTGGGGTATTGCTCATAAAGACGAAGAAAATGTATATTTTATTGATGAGATAGTTGTTGAGAATGCAACAACGGAAATGTGCATTAAAGAATTTATCAGAAGATACCCTAAAAAAGATGCCGAAATTATTATAAACGGAGATGCTTCGGGAGATAATCGAAGCACGCAAAGTCAATTTACAAACTATGCAACAATGCGAAAGGTTTTAAGGGATAACGGATATACAAATTTCAGATTTGATTTAAGGAATTATAACCCACCTATTTTAAACAGAATTGCTGCATTCAACGCAAGAGTGCTAAGTGCTAACGGTACAAGAAGATTATTTGTAGATAAAAAATGCAAATATATTCTTAAAAATATATATAACTTGAAATATAAAGAGGGTACGACTTTAATTGATGCCCCCTCAATACATCAAATTAAAACCGATAGAGATAAAAAATTCTTATTACATATATTTGATGCAATAAGTTATTTAACCGAATATTACTGGCGAATTAAATAAAAAGTGGTAGGGAAGCCTCTTAACAATGCTAAAATGCCCTACCCCGATTTTATATTTTTCTTTCAATCAGGAAAAAACAGGGGGTATATTTATACCTATTTTTTATTTAAGGCTGCTTAAAAACGATTCTGTGAGGTCATTTTTATAGAAAAGGAGTAAAATATGCAATTAAATTTTAAAATGTCAGAACTTACACACTCAGATACGGCCGTCAAGCATAATATAAATAATATGCCTGATATTAATAGTATGGATTGTATGCTTGATTTAATTTTTTATTGTCTGCAGCCTTTGAGAGATAAAATAGGTAAACCGTTCGATATTTCAAGCGGTTATAGAAATTCACAAGTAAATAAACTTGTAGGCGGTGTTTCAAATTCCCAACATACAAAAGGTCAAGCCGTAGATTTTACAATAAGAGGTATGTCGGTGGAAGCTGCAATTAATACAATTAAAAATGCAGGGGTTGAATATGACCAGTTGATAAACGAGTATGGCAGGTGGATACATATATCTTTTGTAAAAGGAAAAAATCGAAAACAAATTTTGAAATATTAAAAGGAAAATGTTAATATAAAAATTAAGCGGCTCTCTTAAAAGAGAAAAGTATTAAATGGTGTTGAATATCAAAGTCAATCACAGAGCCTTTTTTAAGTGTTCGATTGATGTTTGCTAAACTCCAATTTAAAAGGCTCATCCGAACACTATCGGGTGAGTCTTTTAATTTGCTAAAAGGTATCTCTACAATATTGTCATTTGTATAGTTATAAGCGATTGTTACGGTTTCCTCATTTAATATAACCGTATTAACAAATGTATCAATAATTTGTTTTTTATATTTTTCATCTTCGATATTTCCGTTTCTGAATTGTTCAAGCCAATATATAACTTGCTCTTTTTTTACTTTTGGTGCGTTAATTTTGCACTCTTCAAATTTAACCTCGTCTTCTAACTGTGCTTGTCTTGATTCCAATTCAACTAATCTGTCTTTTGTAGAATCTGTTACTATTCCTTGCTCAATAGCTTTGAGCATATTTTTTATACTGTTTTGTGTCTGTTGTAGTTCTTTTTGAGCGGCTTTCAACATAACATTATCAATGTTTTTTTCTTGCAGATTTTCTATACATTGACCTATAAATTCAATTAAATCATCCTTTAAAACTATTTCTCTTGTCGCATCCACAACAAGATTTTCAAACCAATCTTTTTTTACCGATTTTGTTTTACAACCTTTTCGCCTTTTTTTATTAGTGCAAGTATAGTAATAATATGTATTTCCGTTTTTACTCGTTCCGCTATCACCAATTAATGTACCGCCACAACTTCCGTCATAGGCTTTGCCTGACAATAAAAAACATATATCATCAAGCCTTTTTTTAGATTTTCTGTGCTGATTCATTTCCACCCTCGTTTTCACTTTTTCAAACAAATCTTTACTTATTATGGCAGGAATTTTATCTTCGCTATAAACATTTTTCATATCAGGGTCTTTGCTTATATAATTGTATATGCCTAAATATTTGCAATTATTAAACATTGTATGAAATGAATTTTTGTTAAATTCTTTGCCCTTTGTTGTTCTATATCCTCTTTTGTTTAAATCTTCACTAATTGAAGTTGCTTTTTCGCCCGAAGCATACCGGGCAAATATTTCACGCAAAATAGGAGCTTTATCTTCATCTAAGACATATTTTTTATTTTTATCAAGTTTAAAACCAAAAGGAACGCATCCCCCAATAGCTTTACCCTGTAAAGCATTATCATATAAACCCCTCATTACTTTTTGTCTTAATTCTTCTGAATAATACTCATCAAGGGCTTCTAACATCTTTTCTAAGATTATTCCCTCCGGGCCGTCAGGTATGCTCATTTTTGAGTAAATTACTTTTACACCAAGTTTTTTAAGTTTTCTTTTATAAATTGTTGCATCATAAGTATTTCTCGCAAAACGGCTTGTTTGATAGCATATTACATAATCAAATAAGCCTTTTTCAGCATCTTTAAGCATACGCAAAAAATCAGGTCTATTGTCTGTTTTTCCTGTCAAATGGCGGTCGATATAATCGTGGATGACAATTAAACCCTTTTCTTTTGCTAACCGATGATTTTCCCTTAGCTGACCTGTTATACTTTCTTCTCTTTGTTTTCGACCCGGAGAGAATCTGTTATAAGTTACAGCTCTATTTCCTTGACTCATAATTTTATTTTACCCCAAAAGTTTATTTTCGTTCCTATTTTTTAACCATATCTTATAATTTCTTTGCACGTTGGGGTCTTTGAAATAATCTTCAACCATTGGCAAAATATTTCTTGCTATAAGTTCTTGGTTTGTTTTGCTTATTTTGGCAATATTTATAATATTATTTTTCCTGTTCCACCTCTTTTCTATTGATAATACATTGAATTTCTTTGATATGAACTCGTGTCAAATAATTTCTGTTGGACTCCCGGAGCTTTACCTTTAAGAATTTTATCAAAACAAGCTGCAGCAAGAGCCATAAGTTTTATTTGTTCTTCTGCTTCCTCTTTTGTCTTTTTGCCTGTGGCAATTAATTTAGGATATACCGATTTTCTTAATGCAGTTTCTCTTTCGCATTCTTTTTTTAATTTTTCGATTATTTCAAAATTGATTAAATCAGCCATTTATTTGTCCCTGCTTTGTTTCTTTGATTATGTTGTTAGTCTGCGATATTCAATTTCGCAATCTTTGTTTATTTCTTTTTCGGTAAAAAGTTCTTCCCTTAATTCAAGAATTTGATTTAATAATGCCGATATAACTAAATCTGCCATTAATCCATTTTCTATTTTTAGGGGTTTGTTTTCAGTTGTTTTAAAAAAAACTTCGTACCCCTTTCTTGTGGCATTATTTCTTATTATTTTTATATCCCGATTCTCGAAAATAATGTTGTTTGCTTCTTCTGTCATTTTATAATTCCCTTTATTAAGCCTATAATAAGTGTAGTTAGAGGAGTAAAAAAGGCATAAGAAAGACAACATAGAAAAAATTGATACGGTGTTACTGCTGATTTTACAACACAAAATTGAGCAAAAATTGTACAGAGTGTAATATAAATTGTACTCAATATTATTGTTTTTAAATCTAAATCATCCATTTTGTTTATCCTTTCTAATTATACTGTCTTGCGTTGTAAAGCCGTTTGGATATCTTTGTTGTAATTTTTGAATGTTCTTTTCAAATACATCCTCTAAATCAATATTGAAAGAATCGGTTAAGCCTATCAGATACCACATTAAATCTCCGATTTCTTTAATAAGAATTTGTTTATCAAACGGGTGGTTATGAAAAGCGACTTTTTTTAAGTAGTCCACGACTTCGCCTGTTTCTCCCATTAAACCGAAACATAACATATATATTTTAGTGTCAAGTGTGTCTGTCCAAGTTTCAGTTCTTTTTCGTTGTTCTCTGTATGCTTGTAAATTCACTTTCTGTCCTCGCTTTCTTCTTCCTTATAAAATATTAAGAAATAAGTGTTATTGTTTTTATGAAAAATTATTGGTTTAATTTCGATACATTCAAGTATCTGTTTTAAAGTTATATCTCGTGTTGCCCACTTAAAAATCAATGTTCCGCAAGGTTTTAAAACTCTCATACATTCATCAAAACCTTTTTTAATATCCTTAGTCCAAGATTTTTCTAATTTTCCGTATTTTTTACAAAGCCAACTATTCTGCCCAACTTTTAATAAGTGTGGTGGGTCAAAAATTACTAAATTGAAAGTATTATCTTCAAAAGGCATATTCCTAAAATCTGCAATTATGTCGGGGTCGATAATTAATTTCCGCCCGTCGCATAAGCTGTCCTCAAGTTTACGATTATCCATATACAGAACATTTGGATTATTTTTATCGAAATAAAACATTCGACTTCCGCAGCAAGCGTCAAGAATTGTTTTAGTCATACTTGCTCCTTAAACTTTTCTTCTAAATCAAAAATTGTATATTTTTTCTTAAATGGTCTGCTTATTTTGGTTTGTAAAAATTTTAAATTATCCCAATATTCTGGCAGATATTTTCTATAATTTGATAGTTCTTTCAAATTTTTATTTGCACAACACCAACAAGAGACCCTGTCTAATATATCATATAGCCTTATTCCGTTTTCTTCCCAATAAAAACCTTTATTATAGCAATATTCTAAACAGTCTTTTTCTGTCATTTTTAACGATACTAATGGTGCGATTTTATTTTTTATTTTATTGATTCTTGATAGTCTTTTCGGCTCATCACAAGCAATTCCGACAAGTTGAATATCATCTTTACAATATTTATCAAGAACTTTTAATTTTTCGGTAGTCCCCCACCTACACCGCCCACCACACCATTGATAACCATTACTTTTTGTTCCGTTTCTATGATTTACAGGTTTTTTTAGCATTGTATATAGAAATGATTTATTTGGCTTTAATTCGGTATATTTTATGTTATTTTCGGCAAGAATAATTTTTACTCTATCCCTTATTTCGTAAATAGCTTTAAACTCCATACCTGTGTTATAGAACACAGCTTCATCAATTTGAAACATTTTTGTTTCAATAATTTTTAAAAGCATAGCCAAACTGTCTTTTCCGAAAGATACCGATACTATTATTTTTTGCATTTTTTATCCTTTATATTTCAAGACGAGGGGGAAACCCCCTCTGTCTAACAATTTTGCAGAATCAGAAGTTCTTTTACATCTGATAATTTTTCTTTAATGTAATCAATTTCATCTTTTAGAGCTTCTTCCCCTTTTTCTTCCAGTTCGGCACATTGG
>CANROV010000093.1 GCA_947632315.1 Candidatus Gastranaerophilales bacterium | reverse complement strand
CCCCCCCCCCTGCGCCATATAATTCTTAGGACAATTATTTGGAACAAATTACTCTGGCTGTATGAACGCCTGAAGCGGAAGCTTGTATTAATCCCCTTGTAACTCCTGCTCCGTCGCCTATTGCGTATAAGTTCTTTACCCCTTCAGTTTCTAAATTTTTTGTTAACTTCACTCTGCCTGAATAAAATTTTACTTCTATTCCGTATAATAATGTGTATCTTGAGGCTGTTCCGGGAGCTATTTTATCTAATGCATATAACATTTCTATTATTGCTGTCATCTGTCTGTATGGTAATACTAAACTTAAATCTCCGGGTGTTGCACATGCCAGCGTGGGTGTTATTATACTGCTCCTTATTCTCTCCGGAGTTGACCTTCTTCCGTCTAATAAATCTCCGAACCTTTGCACTAAAACTCCGCCTGCCAGCATGTTTGCTAATCTTGCTACGTGCTGTCCGTATGCTATAGGCTCTTTAAACGGTTCTGTGAATTTCTCCGATACCAATAGCGCAAAATTTGTATTCGCTGTCCTATAATTTGCATAACTGTGTCCGTTTACGGTTGATATCCCTGAATAATTCTCTGTTACTACTTCTCCGTATGGATTCATACAAAATGTTCTTACTTCATCTCCAAAGGTCGGTGAATGATATATTAATTTTGATTCGTATAATTTGTCCGTTATAGGCTCAAAAACAGGTGCCGGCAGTTCTACCCTTACCCCTACATCTACTGCATTATTTACCATTCCGATTTTGTTCTTTGAAAATTCGTGAGTTAACCAATCTGCTCCTTCTCTGCCCGGCGCTATTATTATATATTCAGCTTCTATCTTTTGATTGTCTTTTGTTATAAAACCTTTTACTTGTCCGTTTTCTACTATTAATTGCTCAGCTATTGTGTCATATAGTATTGTTATCCTCTTCTCAAGATAATCCTGCATATTCTTTAATACGTTTAGGCTTCTCTCTGTCCCTAAATGCCTTACCGGAGAATGTACAAGCTTTAATTCTGCAAGTGTAGCAGCCCTCTCTATATCTGCAAATGATTCTTTATCTGTTCCAAATACTTCATCCGTTGCACCAAATTCAAGATATTTATTATCTGTATATTTTACTAATTCCTCTACATCTTTTCTCGGCATATAATCTAATAAATGACCGCCCACATCAGGTGTAAGCGTTAATTTGCCGTCTGAAAAAGCTCCTGCGCCTCCCCAGCCGCATAATAATCCGCATTTCTTACACGTCGGACACTTCGCATATCCTTCCCTTAATAAGCATTTACGCTCCTCTATCCTTACACCCTTCTCTATTAGTACTACTTTCCATTCAGGCTTTAATTTCGTTATCTCAAGTGCCGCAAATATCCCCGCAGGCCCCCCGCCAACTATTGCTACATTATACATATTTTTCTCCGAATTCCTTTTTGTACATGTAAATTCTATATTAAACTCTTCCTCTTTTGAATAATTCGTAAATAACTATTTACTTATCTCAATCTAATTTTTATAATTACTTTTATGAATATTAAAATTATTGCAATCGGTAAAATTAAAGAAAAGTATCTTAAAGATGCTTTAAATGATTATATTAAACGATTAGCACCATTTTGCTCATTCTCTGTTGTCGAAATTCCCTCTGAACCTATTCTCGACGATTCACTCTCTGATAAATATAAAATTTCCGAAGCTCAAAAAATTATTCCTTTTATTAAAAAAAATTCTTATGTTATTACTCTCGAAATTAACGGTAAATCACTTTCTTCACCCGATTTCGCCTGTAAAATTAAAAATATTGCTTATGATGGTTTTAATGAAATTATTTTTATTATAGGAGGCCCTAACGGCCTTGATATCTCTGTATCTGCTTTGGCTGATTTTAAACTCAGTTTCTCTAAAATGACTTTTACTCATCAGTTAATTAGATTGCTCCTTATAGAACAAATATACAGAGCCTTTAAAATTAATGCTAACGAACCTTATCACCGTTAACCCGTTTATTTCTATTCAATATAAATGTTAAGAATTGTAAAAATAGTTCTATAAGATATATCGATATGAAATATTGTGTGTTATTATAATAATGAGATTTGGATTAAGACTTGAGTAGATTATATCGAAACGGTGACTGTATCCGCTAAGTCAAGAGGGAGTATGTTGTTATGATTTATTGCTGCGGAGGCTATCACAGCCCGTTTAGAACCGTGTTTATTTCTCCTGATTTTCGCTTTAGAGACAGAAAACTTGAAATTGCAATATGCCCGGTTTGTAAGGCGCTTGTAGCTGTTTTGACTCAATTTAATATAAAAAAACAAAAGTATGAAGTTTTTAGACCTAAACGTAAAAAAACAGCTAAGTTTATTCAAGAATTACAAAACGGCACTTGGAAAGAAATTAATGTGAAATATGGTACTAAAGAACGTTCGGGATTCGTTTTCGGACTTAACAAAGAATGTAAAAACGGTTCCGTTCTTCAATATGCCGTTGATTTTAACGGACAAAAAAAATTGGTTAAAATTGTCGAAAATAGCAGGTAGTTATGGCTCAAAAAAGAAAAAAATCTAACCCAGATAAATTTAATTATTCTAAAAATGATTCTTTTGAAAATTTGCAGGTTGTTCAGGAAATGGCTTTGAACAGAAAAGGTAAGGATGATGAAATAAACCCTGATATCTCGGTTTTCCTTAAAGCGGAAGAGTTAAAAGGTAAATTGTGCGGATTGTATTCCGATAAAGATAATTCCGCTTCTAATATTAATCTTATGGGTAGCGTTATTATTGACGGTAAAGAATTAAATGTTAAGCTCGGTGATGATGTAACTTTGGATAGGCGTGATGATTGAATTACCTGAAATTTTAAATATCCCTGATAAATTAATTCAGGTTATTACTAATATTAATAATTATGATTATTTTTTGATTGAAGGCGGAAGGGGTGGTGGCAAATCTCAAAGTATTGCCAGAATTATTCTTTGGCTCGCTGAACATAGAAAAGTTATGGTTTGCTGCGGTCGTGAAACTCAAGCTTCTATTTCTGACAGTGTTTATAAAATCTTCTTTGATTTGATTAAAGATTATAACTTAAATTTTACTATTAAATCTAATAAAATATTACATAACCGCAGTAATTCAAGTATTATTTTTAAAGGCTTTAAAGAACAAGGCAGAGTTAATATTAAAGGTCTTGAAGGTATTGATATACTTTGGATTGACGAAGCACAAGCTATTTCTAAATCAACTTTGGATATTATTATTCCTACTATCAGAAAGAAAAACTCTGTTGTTATTTTTACAATGAATCGTTTACTTCGTAATGACCCTGTCTATTCTGAGTTCATCACCAGAGATGATTGTCTGCATATTAAAATAAATTACTATGATAATAAACATTGTCCTGAAAAGCTGGTAGCGGAGGCAAAAAGATGCAAAGAGCGCAATTCTCTTGATTATGAACATATTTGGGAGGGGAACCCTGTTGATAATTCCGGTGACTTTTTGTTCTCTGCTATCAAGCTTGATAAGGCTAAAAATATTTCTTTTATTAATGAAAATTATCGTAATATAAGATGTATGTCCGTTGATTTGGCAGGCAACGGTGGTGACCTATGTGTCGCCAGCTTGGTTCAAGCTAAAAGCTCTTCTCAATGGGCTTTGGAAAAACAAGAGTATTGGTCTGAACCTGATACCGATATTACTAAAGGTAAAATTATTAATCTGTTTTCTCTTTGGAAACCTCATTTGCTTATTCTTGACGCTGACGGACTCGGTTATTCCATTTATGTCAGTATTAAAAATGTTATTCCTCTTACTATTAAATTTAACGGCGCCGCCTCTTCTAACAGACCTAATGCTCTTAATAAACGTGCTGATGGCTATCTTACTCTAAAAGATTTTATTGATAACGAATGGTTAAAAATTTCTTCTGATTTTACTTTATCTCAGTTGGAATATATTAAAAAATCCTATAAACCTAACGGACAAATTTTTATTCAGCCTAAAAAAGAAATGAAATCAGAACACGGCGAAAGTCCTGACTTCGCTGATAGCCTTATGATGGCTGTTTATGCAATTAATTACTATTCTTATCTTATTGATGAAAAAGATGATACCGTAATTTTAGACTCTAATTTTGACCCCTATTCTTAATATATACTATCCATATCATTACATTATTATGTAATATTGTTTTTGTATTACATAATAATGTATTTTTCTTCACCGCTTATTAATTAGAAAGGAAATTATATTATGTGTTCTACGCCAAAAATATTTTCTATTCCACAAAATACCGAAGTGATTAAAACTCCTACCAGAGCAGATGCCGCTTCTCAAAAGGCTACTGCCTCCAACAGAACCGGCGCTAAAACTCCCGTCTCTGAAAATATTAAAACTTCTACTACCGGACTTGAGGATGAAATTACTTCTTCTAAGAAAAAATTATTAGGGGAATAGTATGAAACAACATAAATATTCTAAATTTTATTTCAATTCACGTAAAATGGAACTTGAAATCGCTTATAATGCTTTAAAACCTGATTGGCAAGACTTGGCTGACTTCTTTTTGCCTCGCTCTGTTAAATTCCTCGCTCGCTCTGTTAATAAAACCCCGCTTAAAAATAAAAAAATTAAAGACTCTACTCCTTTAATTGCCGTTCGTAACTTCTCTTCAGGCATGATGTCAGGCGCTACCAGCCCTGCTACTAACTGGTTTAAAGTTAGAATAAGAAATTATTCGCATGTCGAAAATTATGAAACTAAAAAATGGTGCGGCGACGTTGAAAATATTTTTAGAGATATTTTTAATTCTTCTAATCTCTATAGAATTCTGCCTTCCGTTTATAAACAATTGGGAGTTTTTGGTATCTCGGTTATTGCACTTTTAAGTGATGAAAATTCAATCCTGCGTTGCCAGCTTTTACCTGTTGGTTCTTATAGAATTGCTAAAAATGATAAGGGTGATATTGATACAATTTGCAGAGTCTATATGGATACAGCTAAGAATATTTATGATAAATTCGGGGAGGATAATGTCTCTAATGATGTTCTTAATGCTATTCACGCTAATAGATTTGAAGAATTGTTTGAAATAGTCCATTTCGTTGAACCTAATAAAAATTACTTCCCCGGCTCTGTTTGGGCAGGTGATAAAAAATTTATTTCCGTTTATTATGAATATGCTTCTAAAGAGGATAAATTCCTCTCAAAAAGCGGTTTCGATAAGTTTCCATATGCCGTATTTGAAGCTGAAGTTAACGGTGAAGATGTTTATCCCTCCGATTGCCCCGGTATTAACGCTCTACCTGATGTTAAACAATTAATGAGCATGGTTGTCGATGAAGGTAAAGCTATTAAAAAAATGATTAGCCCTACTTATAAAGGCCCTGCAAGCTTGAAAAATAAAAAAATGATTGACGCACCTGCTGCTTTTATTGAAGAAGATGAAAACGGCAGAGGTCTTTCCCCTATTTATGAGGTTAATCCAAGAGTTTTGGAAGTTGATTCCATTATTGAAAAACTTAAAGAATCAATTAAAGAAATTTTCTATAATGATTTATTCGCTATGATTTTGAATACTTCTGAACGCTCAAGAACTGCTACGGAGGTTAACGAACTTAAAGAAGAAAAAATGGTTCTCCTCTCTCCACTCTTGCAGCAGGTTCATAACGGACTCAATCAAATTATTAATTGGGTATTTAAAGAGTGTATTAGTCTTAATATTTTGCCCGAACCCCCTAGTGATATTATTGGTGCAAATATGGATATTGAATTCGTTTCTACTCTCGCTCAAGCACAAAAAGCTGTTAAAATATCCGCGATGGAACGCTTCACTACTTTTACTATTAATCTTGCACAAGCACTTGACCCTTCCTTAAGAATGAAACTTAATGCCAATAAAATTATTGATGACTATGCTGATTTCGTTAATATTTCCCCTGAACAACTTGTTCCTACTCGTGATGTGGAAAAAAATAAACAAAAACTTGAAGAACAAGAAAATCAAAAACAACAAATTCAACAACTTAAAACTGGTTCTGAAATTATTAAAAATATTGCCGGCACTGACTCTTATGGCAGTGATTTAATGGCAAGACTCGGTTTAACTTAATAAAGGAGATTTCTATGTTAGATGATCAAATGATTGAACAAAATGTTTTACCTGCCCCTTTGGGACAAAATGCTTATCAGACTTCTGAGTCTGTTAATGATAATTCTTTAATTAATCAAGATGAAGGTTACTTCGGAAAACCCGATAAATATGATTATTCCCAAGTTCAATTACCTGAAAATTATTGCTATGACCAAAATCTTTTGAATGAGTTTAATGATCTCGCAGGTCGATATAATCTCTCTCAAAAAGGTGCAAATGAACTTATGTCTTTAGCAGTGAAGCTTACACAGCTTATGAGTAACAATTACTCGGCAGCTAAAGCTGAACAAAACAGACAAAAAATTGATAATTATCAACAATTGCTCACTTCAGACAGAGAACTCGGCGGTAATAATTTGGGTAAAACTATTGCTACTGCTAACATCGCTTATTCGGAATTCGCTGACAATGATGTTCAACAGCTTCTTGCTGAATCAGGGCTTAATTGTCATCCTCAAATTATTAGAATGTTCTATAACATCGGTAAAAAAATGCAAAACGATTCCGTTTATCCGATGAATCAAGCTATCCTCCCTAAAGAATCCAGAGAAGATATTCTTTTCCCTACTATGGCTTAAATCTCTTTATCCCTTGTAATGAATATTCTTTCTTTATTTTCGGGAGATAAATTTATACTTTGTTATTGTTGATGAAAGAAAGGAAAAAACTATGGCAACACTTGGTGCAGGCTATTTAACACTTGCTGACAGGTTTAAAAGAACCGAAAACGGTAAAATTGCCGCTGAAATTATTGAAATGATGTCCGAAACTAATGAACTTTTAGCTGATGCTAATGCTCTTCAATGTAATGACGGCTCTAATCATATTACTACTATAAGAACAGGACTGCCTTCCGCTGTATTCAGAAAACTTTATGGTTATGTACCTACTTCTAAATCTACTACGGAACAAGTTAAAGATGTTACGGGTATGTTGGAAACATATTCTATCGTTGATGTCGATTTAGTCGATAAATCTGAAAACCCTAAGGCTTTTAGATTGTCTGAATCTTCGGCTTTTATTGAAGCTATGAATCAAAAACTTCAAGAAACTATTTTCTATGGCAGTATTAAAGAAAATGCTGCAGCCTTCGACGGTTTAACCGCCAGATATTCAAAAAAATCTTCGGATGATAAAAAAATAGGTTCTAATATTATTGACGCAGGCGGTAAATCTACTGATAATACTTCTGTTTGGTTTGTAACTTGGGGTGACTTGCATACGTCTTTGTTATATCCTCAAGGTTCAATGGCAGGTGTTCAGCATAAAGATGACGGTATCCTGACAGAAACAAGCTCTGCAGGCGGTAAAAGAAAAGTTTATCAAGACCATTACAAAATGGATGTTGGTCTTTCGGTTAGAGATTGGCGTTCTACTTGCCGTATAGCTAATATTAGTGTTTCTAATCTCTCGGGTGATCATGCAGTT
>CANROV010000092.1 GCA_947632315.1 Candidatus Gastranaerophilales bacterium | reverse complement strand
TTTAATGATGAAGTATCAGGCTTTGACATAACTCAAGAATCAGGAACAGTAAATATGGAAAAATTAACTGACTCCGATTATACTCTGCAAGACGGAAACTTAAACGTTAAAGATGAAACAAACTTTAATGCGGAAAATTTTACCCTTGAAGGCGGTAATTTGAATTTAGCTAACGGAAAAACAGGTGAATTAAATGCCGATAAGTATGATTTACAAGGCAACGTTAATCTGGCCGTTGACGTTGATTTGGCTAACGAAGAAATGGATAGGTTAACTTCCGAAAATTTTAACTATACAGACGGGAACATAAACGTAAACAAATTTAACTTGTTCTCAGATACCTCAAAATCAAGTGCAAGAGTTAATTTTACCGAGGATAGTACATTAAAAGAACACGTTTCAACAGACGTAACAAACGTATACGGGCCGATATATAACTATGCAGTAAGTTATGACCCCGAAACAGGTGACTTCCTGTTTAACGGCGGAGGAAGCCACTCAAGAGGATATAACCCTGCAATAATGGCAAGTCCTATAGCTGCTCAATTAGGCGGATATTTAACTCAGCTTAATTCATACGATGAAGCATTCAGAAATATGGATATGTATATGCTTATGACAAAAGCTCAAAGAAATGCTTTAAAGTTTAAAAATAAATATGCTTCAGCTGATTCAAACTTAATATATGACCCTATAATAGCCCAAAATGAAAAATATACAGGCTGGGTAAGACCTTATACAACATTTGAAAGAGTACCGTTAAAAAATGCTCAAAGAGTATCAAACGTTGCTTATGGAATGTTTTCGGGTGTTGAAAGCCCGATGTATGATTTAGGACACGGCTGGGATGGAATAGTTAGTGTCTATGCAGGATATAACGGTTCACATCAGGCTTATGACGGAGTAGGCATATATCAAAACGGAGCAACATTAGGCATAGTCGGAATGGCATATAAAGATAATTTCTTTACGGGGTTAACCGCAAATATAAGTTCAAATATAGGTGAAGCAAATACAATGTACGGGAATGAAGATTTTACAATGCTTATGTCAGGAGTTGCTTCAAAAACAGGATATAACTTCGAGTTTAAGGAAGGGAAATATATAATTCAGCCGAATATGTTATTGTCGTACTCGTTTGTAAATACATTTGATTATACAAATGCGGCAGGAATAAGAATGACATCAGACCCCTTGCACGCAATACAGGTTGAACCGGGAGTTAAATTTATAGCGAATTTAAATAACGGATGGCAGCCATATATGGGAGTAAGTTTTATATATAACATAATAGATAAGACACAATTTATGGCAAATGATGTAAGTTTACCCGAATTGAGCATAAAACCGTTTGTAAAATACGGAATAGGCATAAGGAAATCGTGGGGCGAAAGGCTGGTAGGATATCTGCAAAGTTATATAACTAACGGAGGCAGAAACGGTATAGGTATTCAAACAGGTTTAAGAATATATTTGGATGAATAAAAACGGAAACGGGGAATTATATTTTTTTAAAATTATATATTTCCCTTATCGGCAAAATTATACAAAATTATAAGTAAATTAAATTTGATTTATTGCCGATAATATGATAGAATATAAATATGAAATATTTATCCGTAAGTGATATCGCAAAAAAATGGAATATGTCTGAAAGGTCTGTAAGAAATTATTGTGCGACAGGTAAAATCCCTGACGCTTTTTTAACGGGTAAAACATGGAATATTCCTGAAAATTCCGTAAAACCTGACAGAAAAAATAAACACATTGATAAGCCCAAAACTCTTTTAGATATTTTAAAAATTGAAATGAATAATAAAGTTAAAGGCGGAATATACCATAAAATTCAAATTGATTTAACTTATAATTCAAATCACATAGAAGGCTCTAAACTATCCCACGAGCAAACCAGATATATTTATGAAACAAATACAATAGGACTTGAAAAAAATACAGTTAATGTTGATGATGTTTTGGAAACCGTTAATCATTTCAAGTGTATTGACCTTATTATTGATAAAGCAAATTATGAACTTTCTGAAAGTCTTATAAAAAAACTGCATTTTATTTTAAAAACAGGAACAAAAAGCTCATCTAATGAAAGATTTACAGTCGGTGATTATAAAAAATATCCTAATATCGTTGGAGATATGGAAACCGTAAAGCCTGAAAATGTTACACAAGAAATGAAAAAACTGTTAAAAAATTATAATAAGACAAAAATTAAAAATTTAACCGAAATTTTGGATTTTCATTATCATTTTGAAGCAATACATCCGTTTCAAGACGGAAATGGCAGGGTAGGTCGATTAATAATGTTTAAAGAATGCCTTAAAAATAACATTGTTCCTTTTATAATAGATGATGAAATAAAATTATTTTATTATCGTGGTTTGAAAGAATGGCAGAAAGAAAAAGGCTATTTGACTGATACTTGCTTATCCGCACAAGATAAATTTAAATCGTATTTAAATTATTTTAAAATAGATTACACCTTACTCTCTCCTCCCCCCCCCAAAAAAAAGAAAACAATAATGTAAAAAAATTTTAACATATACGTTTAGAAATTAAAAAAATCGGGAATATTATTAGTAAGTGAAATTATAACCATTTTATATAAATTAAATACGAATATAATATATAAATTTTATAAAAAACTAAGAATATTTTACTAAACTGCATTAAATTTGCGGTATAAGTATTTTTGCCCTTAAAAATGCGGTTAAAATCAGCAAATTTTTAACCTCAATACAGTTACGACGCCCAAAAGACGCCAATATTTTGGTGTAAAAAAACAGAAAGGACTTTTATTATGAAAAACAATAATTCATTAAACGAAAATAAATTACAAATTTCAACTGCTCATCCTGAAAAAGCGGTCAGAAGTGATAATAAAAAGGCAATAGTAATAGCTTGGACTTTGCCTGCAAGAGATTATGCTCTTTTTGACGCCAAAACAGGTGAACAAGCAACCCCTTTTGTAAACGGAGAAAAAGGCTATATTGAATTTAAAAACTTAGACCCCGATAAAAAATACGAAGTTAGAGCAGGTGAAGTTTCAAAAGGTGAAAAACCTCAAATTAAAAGCATTTGGTCTTTACCGCTCTACAATGACGAACAAAAAATACTTAATTAACAAGAAAGGATATAATTATGGAATATAAATATATTACTGGGCAGTATATTGCTTAGTACAGAAAACAAAAAAATCTTGCTCAAAATCAGCTTGCATAGTTGGTTGATGTTTCAAGGAACATATTGCTAAAGTTGAAACCAGCAATTCAGCATAATTTCACTTAAACAGGGTTTAAATAATTGTTAAAATTAAATAAGAAAAGGACTTCCAAAATTGGAAGTCCTTTTTGAATATATTTGGAAAAATATTAACGTTTTGAGAATTGGAATCTTTTTCTTGCTCTCTTACGTCCGTATTTTTTACGTTCTTTAACTCTTGCGTCACGAGTTAATAAACCTTCTGATTTCAATACTGATTTATAATCTTCATTGATTTTTAATAATGCTCTTGAAATACCATGTTTTATAGCACCTGCTTGAGCAGTTACACCGCCGCCTACAGTCTTAACTCTTACATCATATTTTTCCTGATTATCAGTTAAAGCTAAAGGTCTATAAACCATCATTTCTAATGCAGCACGACTGCCAAAATAATCTTTGAATGTTTTACCGTTTACAAAAACTCTGCCTTTTCCTTTAACAAGTTTTACAACAGCGATTGCGGTTTTTCTTCTTCCTGTTGCCATAATTTCTTTATCTGCCATTATTTAGCCTCCGTTTCATTATAAACAACAGGTTTTTGAGCAGCATGAGGATGCTCAGCTCCTGCATATATCTTCAATTTATTAAATTGTTCCTGACCTAATGTATTATGTGGAAGCATTCCTTTTATTGCTTTTTCTATTGCTTTTGTCGGATCTTTTTCCATTAACTCTCTAAAGGATGCTGATTTTAAACCACCCGGATAACCGGTATGATGATAATAAATTTTGTCTGTTTCTTTCTTACCCGTAACGCTTATTTTTTCAGCATTGATGATGATTACAAAATCACCTGTATCTACGTTAGGAGTGTATTGTGGTTTGTGCTTGCCTCTTAATAGGTTTGCTGCTAATACTGCAAGTCTGCCTAATGTTTGACCTTCAGCGTCGAGCAAATACCATTTTCTTTCTACTTCAAGAGGTTTAGCTGAATATGTTTTCATGTGCTTTCTCTCCATTTATATTATTGTATATTACTTCTATTAATGTCAGCCCCTCAGGGCTTATGGTCGAACCTGCTTTTGTTATATCCTTAGAATCAAGAATCTCTTTCATTACTTCGGGTTTAAAAGAATTCCTTTCCATCCATAGGAGAGTTCCGACGATCAATCTGATCATATTGTACAAAAATCTGTCTGCAATAAAGTCTATATAAATATAATCGCCTTCCTTGAACGCTTGTGCTTTATACATCTTGCATACCTTGGCAGGATTAGTCGTTCTTGATTTCTTAAAAGCAGAAAAATCATGCTCGCCTTTAAGATATGAGAGCGAATTATTCATCCTTTCTATATTTAAAGGATACCTTACCAACAAACAATGTTCGTCCCACGCACTGCGTTGAGTTCTGTTTGCAATAACATATCTGTAATGCCTTGCTATAGCACTCTTTTGTGCGTGAAACGATTTCTCGACTTTTTTTAATCCCTTAACGCTTATTGTGTTTGGTAATATTCCGTTTAATGAATTAACGAACTTACTCGGATTTAGTTCCTGCTCGGTATCAAAATGAGCTGTCTGCCCTCTCGCATGAACTCCGGCATCGGTTCTGCCTGAGAATATTGTTTTGATTTTTGTTTTTGTCAATGTACTGATTGCTTTCTCCAGTTCATCCTGTATTGTTATTACCGGCTTATTACTGTTTGGCATTTCTTTTGGCTGTTTTTGACTGCCTGCGTATGTTGTACCTATGTACTCTATTTCAATTAAGTATCTTTGCATTATACTAATTGAATTAAAGCCATCTCTACGCCATCGCCTCTTCTTGGCGGTAAATGATATATCCTTGTATATCCGCCATTCCTTGTCTCATATTGTTTGCCGATTTCGGTGAATAATTTTCTTAAAACCGTTTGCGGTTTTAATTTCTTACCTTCTTGTAAGCTGTCAAATACTTCACCTGTTTTGGAATCAACAAATTTTGATGTCTCTACATTGAATATACATCTTGCTGCCTGTCTTCTGGCATGTAAATCGCCCCTTTTTGCAAGCGTTACTATTTCTTCAGCATATGGCTTTAATGCTTTTGCTTTTGATATAGTTGTTTTAATCTCGCCATGTAAGAACAATTCCGTTGCCAGTGACCTTAACAAAGCTTCTCTTTGGTCTTTCGGTCTTGACAGTTTGTTTCTTGTGCATTGGTGTCTCATTTTATTTGTCCTTTTGTATTTTTACTTATTTTTATATTTTGGCTGTCGGCATTTTTGTTTCTGTATAATTTGCCGTTTGCCTTCTTTATTTGTGCAAAACTACACTTCTTCTATTTCTACACCTTCAGGATTCGGCTGAAGTTCCAAACCTACCTGGTGCAATTTTTCTATTACTTCATCAGATGATTTTTTACCGAAATTTTTAATATTCAATAAATCATGTTCTGATTTCTTTAAAAGTTCAGATAAAGAATTTATACTTGCTCTTTTTAAACAATTATAAGCTCTTACCGATAATTCCAAATCTTCTATAGAAATACTCGGAGCTTGATCTTCTTCTTCAACATCTTCTACAACGTGCTGACTTGGAATAACTGCAGGCTGACCTGTTATTGATGCTATCTGCATAAAATGCTCAATTAATAAGTTTGCTGCTTGGCTTAATGCGCTTGATACATCAATACTTCCGTTTGACCAGATTTCAAGGGTTAATTTATCGTAGTCTACAACGTCTCCGACACGAGTATTTTCTACATTGTAGCTTACTCTTTTTATCGGCATAAATGATGCATCTATCGGTAATAAATCTATTGGAATATTACCTTTGTTTTCTTTTAACACATCAACAGTTCTATAGCCTTTTCCTGTTTCAACAGTAATATCAGCCGAAATACTTCCGCCTTCTGAAATTGTACAAATTAACCAATCAGGGTTAACAATTTTAACACCTGCCGGCAATTGCAAATCACTTGCAAGTACAGGCCCCGGTCTATCTATATCCAGTCTTAAATGTTGAGGATCTTTATCTTCTGTTTTTACTGTTAAACCTTTTAAATTTAACATAATGTCAATAGCATCTTCAACAATTCCGGGAATTGCTGTGTATTCATGCGTAATACCTTCAATTCTGATAGATGTTACGGCAGCACCCTCAAGAGATGATAATAACACTCTTCTTAATGCGTTACCTATTGTTGTACCAAAACCTTTTTCTAATGGCTCTACTACAAATTTTCCGTATTGTGAACCGTCTGATGAGGTTGTTGTATTAATACATTTAATTTTCAATTCCATTATAATAATCTCCTGCAATTATTTAGAATAATACTCGATAACAAGCTGTTCCTTAAGTTCCGGATCCAGTTCTTCACGTTCCGGGATTCTGTCATATGTTATTTTAAAGGCTTCTTTATCTATTGTTATCCATTGTGGCGCAAGCGCTAAATCGATTGATTCCGATACTGTTTTCAAAAATTCGCTGCTGCTTGATTTAAATGTGATAACTTCACCGGGTTTCACCGTGTATGAAGGTATATCTACCCTCTTCCCGTTTACAAGTACATGCCCGTGATTTACTATTTGTCTTGCCTGTTTTCTTGTAATTGCAAAACCTGTTCTAAATAGGATGTTATCAAGTCTTGATTCTAATAATTGTAAAAGAACCGTACCTGTAACACCTTTGCTTCTTGATGCTTCGTTATAATATCTAACGAATTGTTTTTCACTTAACAAATATGTTAAGCGGATTTTTTGCTTTTCATTCAAGTGAATTGCATATTCAGAAAGTTTTTTTCTTGCCGCACCATGCTGACCAGAAGCATTTTGTCTTAGTGAAGAAACCAACTTTCTGTTTGATAAATCTGTAACTCCGTAGTTACGAAATAATTTATTTGATGGTCCTGTATACTTAGCCAATTTATGACTCCTTACTCTTTATTGTTATACTCTGCGTCTTTTTGGAGGACGGCAACCGTTATGAGGAATTGGTGTAACGTCCTTTATTAATGTAATTTCGAGTCCTGCAGCTTGAATAGCTCTTATTGCTGTTTCTCTGCCTGAACCCGGTCCTTTGATGTAAACTTCAACTTTTTTCATACCTTGATCGATTGATTGCTTAGCAACCTTTTCTGCTGCTGATTGCGCTGCAAAAGGAGTACCTTTTCTTGCTCCCTTAAATCCGCAGCCCCCTGCAGAAGCCCAAGCAATAGCATTACCTTGAGTATCTGTTGAAGTTACGATTGTATTATTAAATGTTGACTGTATGTGTACAACACCTTGCAATACATTCTTTTTTTCTTTCTTTTTTGTTTTTACCGGTCTAGCCATTGTTTATATTACTCCTTAAATTGTTTTCTTATTGGCGATTGGGCCTGTTTTCTTACCACGTCTTGTTCTTGC
>CANROV010000091.1 GCA_947632315.1 Candidatus Gastranaerophilales bacterium | reverse complement strand
GCAATAACAAATACTGAACCTTTTGAAATACAAATAGGAATATATAAATTATCGGTTAAATCATTAATACTAAACTTAGATAACAATGATTTATCTATAACAGGTTTTAATTTATCTAAAACAGACGTTACGGCCATTATTTCACACCTTATATATCAGCAACATCTTCTGTATCTTTTATGATTCTCGGGGTCATCATAATTAACAATTCTTCTCTTTTTAAATTTCTGTTTTGATTTCTGAAGAAGAATCCCAATATAGGAATATCACCTAACAACGGTATTTTGCCCGTACCTGTAGTTTCGGTCTGTTGAATCATACCACCAAGCAATAGTGTTTCTTCATCTTTTATTCTTACATTCTTCAAGTCAAGATTATGTCTTTGAAGTAATGTAGCAGCAATATATGGTTCACCCATATAACTATCTTCAATTGTTTGGAATATTGAAGCATAGTCAGGTTTCATTGTTAATGAAACATAACCGTCAGGGCTGATGAACGGAAGAATTTCTACTTTTATACCATTGTCATCAGCAATATTATATGTTTTTTGTACTGAACCTGAAGTACTTTCACCGTTTGAAAAACTATTAAGTATTTGAACAGTAGTAGATTCAACATAATCTTGGGTCAAATCAATTGTAGATTGTTTTCCGTTCGTAATAACGATTTTAGGATTTGCAAGCATTCTGCCCTTTTTATTTTCAATCAGGTAAGTAAGAGTTTGTGATAAAGTACGCGCACCTGAAGAACCGTGAGGACCATGCCACATATACGGGCCGGTTTTAGTTGTTCCGTCTTGGAACGACAGATTTATATGTTTACCGTTAAATGCCCATTCATTGTTGAACGTTCTTGAACCTTCTTCAGTCAATGCTATAATAGCAATTTCCAAATAAGCCTGAGGTTGTTTTCTGTCATTTTCAACAATAAAATCGTTAACCATCTGAATTTGCTGTTCACTTCCGCCAACCATAGTCAAAGTACCCAAATCAGGCTGAACATATATTGTTAAAGTTGGTTTACCTTGATATGATGACAAATTAGCTGTAGATACACCGCTTTTAAATGTACATGCAACAGAACCTCCGCCTAAAGCACCATCGCTTGAGGAATCTGCAGAACCTGCAATTTTTATTGATGAGTTAATATTTGCGACATAAGTTCCGCCACCTCTTGATGATGTAGACTTTGTACCTTCGTAAGGCAGTTGAAATAATGTTTCACATATCATTTTTGCCATTTCAAAAGGTGTTGTATGATTAACTCTATATGTTGTCATAACAGGTTTTTTATCAAACTTATCAACTATTTTCTTAGCCATTTGGTAATCGTTATCAGTACCGAATATAAGTAATTCATTTTTTTCTGCATTAGTTATAACAATCGGGCCAAACGATAAACCGGGTTGATTCAGTGAAAATACATTTGTATTTAAGAAGTGTGCCAAATAGGCAGCATCGGCATATTTAACAGGAAGAATTGAAATATTATCTTTTGTTAAATTAAGAGTTTCAGCTTTGCTTGTTGAAACAACGAGCATTGTTTTTCCTTTTATAACATAGGTTAAGTCTGTCATTTTCATTACCATTTTAAAAGCATCTTCCAATGAAACATCGACTAAATCCAAAGTTACAGTTCCAACAGCCGACTCATGGAAAACAATATTAAGTCCGGCCTTATCAGCAAACATTCTAAGTACTTGTTGTACATCTGTTTTTCTTAAACTTAAATTAATTTTTTGACCTGCCGCATTATCAAAATGGACATCACCTTGAAGCCTTATTTTATTTGGATTTGTATATTCCGTTCTAACTGCCGTTTGGTCAAGATCATATGACAGAGGAGCTGCATCTGCTGTAGTATAAGCAGCTAATGATACACATCCCGCAATTAATAATAGCTTTGATATATTTTGTAAATTTCTTTTCATAGTATATATTCTAACTCCTCTACCTTATTTAATTTTTATATCTTCCAGCAAATTTATTTTCTAAATTATCTACAGCTGTTACTTTTTCTAATGCACCTTTTGTAAACAATTCTCCAACAGAGGCTACATAACTATTATTTTTATAGCTTATCTGAACTTGATTTTGAGTAATACTTTGTATTTTATATCCTGATATAGTGTCACCCACTTTTACAAACTGATCCATGCCATTCAAATTAACTATTGCAGAAGGACTTTGTGAATCATACAGAATACCTGATATTTGTGTTTGAAGTAATTTTGAGAGATTTTCATCGGTAGTTACCGTAGTAGGCGGTTCAATAATTTCTACATCAAGACCTTCTATTACGTCAAAGTTATCATTACTTTTTACAACCGGCGGCTTAAACGGATTTGATCTTGTTTTTTTATCATAAGCAACAACAATTGTATTATTATCTTGAGCAAACAAATCTTCTGTAAGTTCCGGATTGTTGCCTTGAGCCGGTTTTGTATTTGCAGGCTCAGGATTTTGAACTGATATTTCATTATTTTGAGGATTATTTGTTACAGTTGCAACAATTTCACCCCCGTCAGGATTATTTGAAATAACATCAGTTTCTCCCGACTCATTAAAATTAACATTCATCATGCCCGAAGAATCACCTTGAGTTTCATTAAAGAATTCGTCACCCATATTTTCGTCAGGTTTTTGATTATTTTGTTCTTCAGGATTTTGAGGGATTACAGAAGCCTCTTGATTTTGCACAATTTGATTATCCGCAGTAGCTGCCTGATTAGAACCGCTTCCTTTACCCGAGAACAAAACGAATCCGACAATTCCTGCCAATAACAATAATAGTACAATCATTATAATCGGTACTAAATTATTTTTCTTAGGCTGATTATCCTCATCGTCATCATACTCTTCATCATACTCATTATCAGAATAAGAATCTTCATCCTGCAGAACATCGTCATTTTGAGATTCATCAATATCATCAGAAAATTCTTCTTCTGACTGAGAGTATTCTATATCACTATCTTCCCATTGATTTTCTTTATCTGCCATATCACTCACTCTTTATTTTGAATAGACTTCTTTATTTTATTTTACATGCATTCTTTAATTTGGGCAAATAAAAAATTATAAAAAAGAATATTTATTTTCATACTATACTAATCTTGATAATAAGTTTACGCTGAAAATAGTATATTGACTTCAATCAAATGCATGAAATTTATACTAAAATAATATAAAGATAAATTAACAAAGAAGTAAATAAAAGTAACAAAAGGCGGCACCCAGATTCGAACTGGGGATAAAAGCTTTGCAGGCTTCTGCCTTACCACTTGGCCATGCCGCCATTTTTAAAATAGATAGCGGAAGACGGGACTCGGACCCGCGACATTCTGCTTGGAAGGCAGACGCTCTACCAACTGAGCTACTTCCGCATAAGCCTTAAATTTATTAATTATTATTTTTATTTATTAAATTTTTGGTAATTTAAGTATATACTACATGAAAAGTTTTTATTTCGCAATACTATAATTATAAATTTATCTGAATTATATATTTGTTAATTATATTATTGCTTCTATAGCCAAATAAAAAAGAAGTATTGCTCCCATTATTTCTATGTAATGAGAGGGGATTTTTTTTAAAACACGAGAAATCCAAAATCCCAGAAAAGAATTAATAAAGGTTACTATACCGATAATTAATGACGGTTTTAATATCATTACATTATTAAGACGAATAGAAGCACCGGCACCAAATGCATCAATACTTGTTGCTATTGACAGTGAAATCAAGCACAATACTGATATACAATTTATTTTTTCATTTTCTTTTTTGCTAAAAGCACTTTGAATAAATTTTAAAGCCAAAACTACAAATATAATAAACACTAACCATTTAGAAAATATTGCTATTTTTGAATAAAGGAAAGAAACAAAATACCAGCCCAATAAAGGCATAAAAAATTGAAAAAATCCGAATGAAAACCCCAATATTATAGAATTTTTTAATTTTTTAGAATTGATGACCAATCCGTAAGTAAAGCTTACAATAAATGCATCAATTGACATAGCCAATGCAAGTATAAATATTTCAAAATTTGTCATAGCAGTAATTATAACATAAAAAAAACCGCTTTTTTTAAAGCGGTAAATAAGTGTTCTCTTTCCCTGTAAAAATTTTTAATTATGCATTTGCTTCTTGAGAAGCTTCAGCGTTTTTAGCTTCCTGTTCAGCTTTTAATTTTGCCTGTGCTTTTTTAGATAATTTTTCGGTTTGTTTTTTAACATAATTTAACTTACCGTCATCACTGCAATTATTAATTAAAAATTGTACTGTATGAGTAGGTTGCGCACCCTTTTTAATCCAATCGAGAGCAGATTTTTTATCTAATTGCATTTCTTTAGTTTTCGGATTATAGTAACCAAGCTGCTGAATAGGAGCTGCTTCTCTTTTTGTTGTAGAGTTTAATACAACTACCCTGTAAAAAGGGTTCTTTTTGTATCCCATTCTTTTTAATCTTATCTTAACCATGCGGGTTTAATCTCCATTTATACTATGTGCATTTTGCTGATATAATCAGCCTTGCAGCCGTAGAACCTGTAGTTTTAAAGAGGATAACATCCAGATTCTTCTTTATCAAAACACAAGCATAATAAATAATCAAGAGATTTTTTTTTATTTTTGTAATTAAACTTAATCTATATTTTTCAATATAAAATTATAATATAATTAATATGCTATAATTTGTAAGGTATGAAATAAATTAATATGGAACAAGAATTATTAAAAAATAAAAATATTAAACTGGTAGTAAGCGATTTTGACGGTATATTTACTGACGGAAAACTTACCGTATATTCCAACGGATTAACTTCTAAAGTAATAGATTATCAGGATATTATGGCTATAGCAAATATTTTGAAAAGAGATATAAAATTTGCTGTCATATCAGGCGAAAAATCTGCGGCAATAGACACTCTTAAAGAAAAATTTCCCCTTATTGAAACTTTCCAAAATGAACGAAATAAAATTTCAGTATTAAAACAATTATTAGAAAAATATAATATTAATAAAGAAAATACATTATATATAGGTGATGATATAAATGATATTGAATGTCTGCAATATGCAGGGAACTCAGCTACAGTTATGAATGCACACCAATCCGTAAAAAAACTTAACAATATTTATATTTCATCAAAATTCGGAGGTAACGGAGCTTTTAGAGAAATAGCGGACTTAATTTTATGAAATTCTTTTTTTCGGAAATAATTAACAAGATTAAAAAATTAGATAATTACACAAATCAATATTTAAAACTGTCCAATAATATAGAAATACCCGCTATAGCATATACAAACTGGGCAATGCATTTTATGGATATTAAAGATTTTAATTCCGCTATTGAAAAATTAGAAACCGCAATATTAATGTCCAATCAAAATCCAAAACCTTGTATAAGTTTAGGAATAATATATGCAAAATTAAAAGAATATAATAAAGCGGAACAAGTACTAAAACAAGCTATTGAAAGAGACAGTCAAAATTCGCAGGCTTATTCAATTTTAAGCAGTGTACTTATTGCTTTAGAAAAGTATGAAGAAGCTGAAGATTACTTAAAAAAAGCAATAAAATTAAATTCTTCGGATTCGGAAGCATTTTTTAACTATGGAATTTTTTATGCAAAACAACAAAAAAAATTAAAAGCTATTGAAATGTTTAAAAAATCTAAAAATATAAATTCCGAAAATCCGAACGTTTTATTTCTTTTAGGAATGATGTATTTTGAAACCAATCAACTGGCAGAATCATTCAACACATTTAAAGAGCTTGAAAATATTGCACCAAAGTATAAAAACTTAAATTATTATCTTGCATTATGCTATAACAAAGAAAAAAATTATATTGCAGTGATTGAATATGCACAAAGAGCGATGGAAGATGATAATAAAAATCCTGACATTTACATATTGCTTGCACAAACATATTTAAATTTAAACAAAGAAATGGAAGCACTTAATATATTTGAAATTGCGAAAGAAAAAGGGATTATCAATTTTGAATTATATTTAGCCTGGGGAATTACATTATTTAGAACGAAAAACATAGAAAGTGCAAAAGGAAAATTTGAATCCGCATTAGAAATGAAAAACGGAGATTCAAATGTTTTATACAGATTGGGATGCTGTTATGAAAAAGAATGCAATTACGACAGAGCCGAAGAATGTTTTTACAAAGCACTTCAATCTGATTCAAATAATTTAACGGTTTACAGTGCTTTAGGCTTATTATATTACAAGAAACAAGAGTATGAAAAAGCTATTAATTCATTATTTAATGCTATTAATTCATCGACGGAAAATTATTATCTTTATTTTTATATTGCAAACTGTTATTATCGGCTGGGTAAGCTAAAAAAGAGTATAACATATTATGAAAAAACAATAGAATATTATCCGAATCATCTGGAAGCTTATATAAATTATTCATTAAATTTATTAAGTTTAAATAATACAAAAGAGGCATTAAGGAAAATAAGAAATGCAATACAAATAAACAGAAAATCAATAAAAGTACTTTTAGTGTACGGATATATAGAGTTAAGACTGGGGCTGTACACTGACGCAATAGAAAAAGTAAATAAAATACTTGAGACCGACAATCAAAATAATGCAGCAAAATATATAAAAATTCAGGCATTAATTAATTTAAAGAAATCCCAAGAAGCAATAACATTAATATATTCGCTAAATGAAGCGGAAGAAAATACACCATTATTCATATATTTAAATTATCTTGCATACAAAACACTTGTAGAAGATAAACCATCGAATTATAATGAAAACATGATGAAATTATATGAAGATAAATTAAGCCAACACTATAGCGAATATTCGCATGATAAAGAGGTAATGGCTTATATACAGAAATCGCTAAACATTAATACATAAAAAGGGAAAAGAAGTGGCAATAATAGTACAAAAATTTGGAGGGACATCAGTTGCGGATCCTAATAAGATTCACAATGTAGCAAATGCGGTAATCAAAGAAAAAGAGAACGGAAACAGTGTAATAGTTGTTGTTTCTGCGATGGGGCATACAACGGATTATTTGATAAAACTTGCAAAAGAAGTCACACCCAATCCTAATTCCAGAGAGATGGATATGCTTTTATCTACGGGGGAACAAGTTTCAATAGCATTATTAACAATGGCTATACAATCACACGGATATAAAGCAATAAGCATGAACGGGCAACAAGTAGGAATAATAACAGAAAACATCCATTCCAAAGCAAGAATAGTTGATATTAGAACCGATAAATTAAAGAAGCATTTAGAGAATGGAGAAATAATAGTTGTAGCAGGATTTCAAGGAGTTACTCCTGACGGAGAAATAACGACGCTGGGCAGAGGAGGCTCTGACACATCAGCCGTTGCTATTGCTGCAGCATTGAATGCCGAAAGATGTGATATTTATACTGATGTTGAAGGAGTATATGCTACCGATCCCAGAATAGTACCAAATATAAAGAGAACTGAAATGATTTCATATGAAGAAATGTTAGCACTGGCAAGAGTAGGAGCTAATGTATTACATCCCCGTTCCGTCGAAACGGCAAAGCAGTTCAATGTTCCTTTAAGAGTTCGCAGTTCTTTTAAATTAGATAATTTAGGCACATTAATAATAGGAGTAGATAATATGGAAATATATAAACCGGTGGCAGGAGTAGCGGCAGATTCCTCACAAGTAAGAATATTACTTTC
>CANROV010000090.1 GCA_947632315.1 Candidatus Gastranaerophilales bacterium | reverse complement strand
CGGAGAATTATATATAACTGCTGATGATGAAGCACTTTTAAGTGTTTCATTTTCGGCTGAAACAATAAAAAATAATCTTCAAAATAAAATAATAAAAGATACAATAAAACAGCTGGATGAGTATTTCTTGGGCAGACGCAAAAATTTTGATTTGCCGATTTGCCCAAAAGGCAGTGATTTTCAAAAACTGGTTTGGTCGGAGCTTTTAAAAATTCCTTACGGCGAGCTTAAAACCTATAAAGATATTGCAATATCAATCGGAAATCCAAATGCCTCAAGAGCAGTAGGAAATGCAAATAATAAAAATCCTATTGCAATAATAATTCCCTGCCACAGAGTGATAGGTTCAAACGGCAATTTAACCGGATATGCCGGCGGACTTGATAAAAAACAAAAATTGATTAAATTTGAAAAATCTAAATAACAAAAAAATTAATCTTTTATTCCGCCTGATAATATATCATTTATAAAGTATTTTCTTCCCAGTAAAAAGACACCGATTACGGGAATACAGCAAATAACACTGTATGCGGTTAAAGCGCCCCAATCGGTTATTTCCCTAAAACTTCCTTTAAAGTTAGCTAATGCAACAGGTAATGTCCTTAACGAATCAGAATTTGTAACAATCAACGGCCACATAAAACTATTCCATGCGGTAATAAACGTAAATATTGCCAAAGTAGCTAATGCAGGAACCGCTAACGGCAAAGCAATTTTATAAAAAACTTCAAACATGGAACACCCGTCTATTTTTGCAGAAGATTCCATATCCTCCGGCAGTGATTTAAACCATTGCCTCATCATAAATACGCCAAATCCTCCAAACAACCCCGGTACTATTAATGCCCAATATGTATCCAGCCAATTAAACTGTTTCATTATATAAAACAATGGTATTATATTTACTTGAGGCGGTATCATCATTGATACTAATATAAGCATGAATAAAGGCTCTTTATACTTAAATTCAAATCTTGCAAAAAAGTATCCTGCCAATGCTGAAATTATAACCTGGCCTATTGTCGTTGCAATTGCAACAAACATGCTGTTAAAAAAATATCTTATTATATCAACTGTTTTTATTACATATTTATAATTATCACACACTAAAGGATTAGGAATAAAAGTTACCGTACCCGAAAAAATTTGTTTTTCCGGCATAAAAGATAAACATATCATATAAATAAAGGGCAGAAGCATTGAAATTGCACCGATTATTAATATTACATATCCGAAAATTTTATATAATTTTTTCATAAACCAATAATAACATATTTTAAATAATTCATTTAAACAACATTATCTGAAATTATTCTTGGAACAGTCCTATCAAGAGCATCAGGAAGAATATAATCAGTATTTAATTCATTTTCTTTCACTAAAGAAGCTAAAGCAAATGCACAGTTTAACTTGATTTGAGTTGTTATCTTCTTAATATTATGTTTTAAAACACCGTTAAAAAGCCCGGGAAAAACAAGTGAATTATTAATTTGATTAGGAAAATCACTTCTTCCCGAAGCAGAAATAAAAGCACCGTATTCTTTTGCTTTATCGGGCATGATTTCGGGAGCAGGATTTGCCAGTGCAAAAACAACAGGGTTTTTGTTCATTGATTTTATCATTTCTTCATTTACTAAATCGGGAGCGGAAAGTCCGATAAATACATCAGCAAATTTTATACCCTCTTTCAAATTTCCTTTAAATCCTGATAAATTAGTAACCTCTGCTATTTGGTCATGTGCAAAGTTATTAGATTTTCTTCCTTTATAAACAGCTCCGTCAATATCAAACATAATAACATTTTTAGCACCGACCGCCAGAATTAACTTACAAACGGCAATAGCAGCAGCTCCTGCTCCCGAAAAAACTATTTTTACATCCTCTATGTTCTTTTTTGCAAGATGAAGTGCATTTAATAATCCCGCCAAAACAACAATGGCTGTTCCATGCTGGTCATCGTGGAATATAGGAATATTTGCTTTTTCTATTAATCTGTCTTCAACTTCAAAACATCTCGGAGCTTTAATATCTTCTAAATTTACGCCCGAAAAAGAATTTTGTAAGAGCAGTACAATTTCAATAATCTCATCAGGATTTTGAGTTTTAAGACATATCGGCATGGCACTTACATCACCAAGTTCTTGAAATAAAACCGCTTTTCCTTCCATAACGGGAAGCCCCGCCGAACCTTTAATATCTCCGAGTCCTAAAACAGCACTGCTGTCTGATATTATTGCAACAGGTTTTATGTGTTCTTCTTGTGTTAATTGAGTTTCAATAACTCCGCCAGCCATTTTCCTTAATTGAAGCGACTTTTCATACAATGTTCCTTCTAATTTATCATAGCTGAACATAAACAAATTTTTAGATACGCATAAAAAGAAATCTTTTAAATTATCCGTTTTTCCTCTCAAAACAGGTATTGAAACATTAAAATTAATATTTTTAACTTTTTGTTCAACTAAACTTAAATCAACGGCACCAAAAGACGGCTCTATATTTTCAACAACAAGTTTTATTTTACTTTCTTCATCTGAAGAAATTTCAAAGGGATAAGCGTCAATATTAAGGGTAGTTTTTAAAAAAATTGCTCTTTCAAGCGACATTTGATAATCAAAAGAAATAACAGCAACGGAATTCTCTCTGTTTGTATAGTCAAAAGAAGAATCAGGTTTATCTTTTATTTTTAAACAAGAAGAAGCAACACCCGGCGTATATACAATTGCCAAAGAATTTTTATCTTTAACTTCAATTTTTGAAACAATTTTTATTCCGCTATATTTTACCATTATTTTCTGACTTTATTTTCCTTGCCTTCAATTAATCTTTTAATATTTTCTTTATGAGTAAATATAACAAAAATAGCACAAATAGCGGTATAGATAATATAAAAAGTATTATCCGATAAAGCAGCCATCCATATTGTAGCTGTTGCTACAGCTATTATTGAACCTAATGAAACATATTTGGAGAAAAAGGTAACTATAGCCCAAATACCTGCAACTATTAAACCAACCATCCAATTTAAGGCAAAGATTGTTCCGACTCCTGTTGCAACGGATTTTCCGCCTGTAAATTTTAAAAATACTGATTTACTATGTCCTAATATTACCGCAAATGCCGAAAGGACAGGAACAAGACCAAATAAGTCAAATATATTATAAAATTTTATTGCTATTAAAACAGCAAAAAAACCTTTTAAAGCATCTAAAAACATTACAATAAAAAACCATTTTGTGCCGAGTACTCTTTTGACATTAGTAGCACCTGTTGAACCTGAGCCTGTTTCTCTTATATCAATTCCTTTTAATTTTTTTACAATCAAATACCCTGTCGGTATTGAGCCGATTAAATATGCAATTACAACTGCCTGTAAAATTATAAAAATAAAATTTAATTTAATCATTTTTTATTTTCCCCTTTTTCTTTCGCTAAAATCCTAATAGTAGCACCTTTAAACCCAAAAGCTTCTCTTAGTTTATTTTCAAGATATTTAACATAATTATCTTTAAGCAAATCTTCATTATTAATAAACAATACAAAAGTAGGGGGCTGAACCTTTACTTGTGTAGTATAAAACAATTTTAAATGTTTACCTCTGATACTTACGGGCGGATTCATCGTTATAGCATCCAAAATGACCTTGTTTAATAAACTTGTTGCGATTCGTTTTGAAGTTTCACAGAATACTTCTTTAGAAAGCTTATAAATATTTACCAGTCTTTGCTTAGTTTTTGCACTGATAAAAATTTTAGGCACATAACTTAAAAACGGCATTTCTTGCTCAATATTCTTTTCAAATTTATTTATTGTATTCGATTGCTTATCTTCCACTAAATCCCACTTATTAATAGCAATAATCATGCCTTTTCCGGCTTCTAAAATTGTCGAAGCAATTTTTTTATCCTGGTCGGATATTCCTTCAACAGCGTCAATAACAAGAACAGCGATATCACAATTTCTTATAGCTCTAATTGACCTATCCACGGCAAATTTTTCAATACCCCAATCAACTTTAGATTTTTTTCTTATTCCTGCCGTATCAACAAGTATAAATTCTTCACCTTCATATTTTACTTTGGAATCAATTGCATCACGTGTTGTTCCTGAAATATTCGATACTATCACTCTTTCTTTATTCAAAAGAGCATTAACAATGGAAGATTTACCCACATTAGGCTTTCCGACAATAGCTATACGAATATTATCCGATTTTTCTTCTTTTTCAATATATCCAAAATCTTTTGTAACTAAATCTAACAAGTCACCAATACCGCCTGAACCGTGAAGCGCAGAAATAGCTATCGGTTCTCCTATAGCAAGAGAATAGAAATCAGTTGTGTTTATAAATTTTTCGGGAGAATCAATTTTATTAACGGCAAGAAAAACTTCCTTTCCGCTCTTTCTTAAAACATTTGCAATATCATAATCAATAGGATTAATACCATCTTTACCATCAACTAAGAAAATAATTTTATCGGCTTCTTCACACGCAACCTTAGCTTGAGTAAAGATATTAAGCATAATTTCATCTTCATCACCGGGGATAATACCGCCGGTATCAATAACGGTAAATTCTTTTTCCATCCATTCAACGTCAAAATAAATTCTGTCACGGGTAACACCCGCCTGATCATCAACTATTGAATGTCTTGCGCCTAAAATTCTGTTAACAAATGTAGATTTCCCCACATTTGGTCGACCAACTATTGCAACTATAGGTTTTTCAGCCATTTTTCCGTTCCGTTTCCCTGCTCTTTTATTGTATTACAAACATTACTTATTCGCTATATTATGTTTATTTTATTTTAACCTTATTTTGTTATAGCCTAAACCGTTGAAAAGTTATATAATAAATGTTATGCAAAATATAACTGATGAAGAGTTAAATAAATTAGAACAAGCTCATTTAGATTTTATTTCTACCGTAAGCCATGAACTCAGAACCCCCTTAACAAGCATAAGAGGTTTTGCGGATACTTTATTATCTTCACACGATAAATTATCCCCCGAACAAAGAGAAAAATTTCTGCTTATTATTAAAGAACAGGCTAACAGACTTATAGGATTGGTTGAAAATCTTTTAACAGTTTCTAAAATGCAATCTAATAAAGAATTATTGGTTTATAAAGCTACAGATGTAACTTCCATAATTGATTGTGTTATTCAAATTATTAAAAATCAATACAAAATGCATAAATATACAGTTAGTTATGCAAAAAATCTTCCCAAAATATTAATTGATACGGATAAGTTTCAGCAGATTCTAATAAATTTACTTGATAACGCCTCAAAATATTCACCTGAAAATTCGGAAATATTAATAAAAGCGGAACAAAATTTTAACGATAATACTGTTATAATCTCAGTAAAAGATAACGGTATCGGGATAAATAAAGAAGATATTGATAAAATATTTAATAAATTTTCAAGAATTGATTCACCGCTAACACGAAAAATCCAAGGCAACGGCTTAGGATTATATATAACAAAAACTTTGGTCGAAAAAATGGACGGGGAAATTACGGTAGAAAGTTCAACGCAAGGAAGTACATTTACCGTAATTTTTAAAGCAGCTACCCCCGAAGATTCCGGAATAAAAAAAATAAAAGAGTAAGTTATGTTAGTTAAAGTTGTTTTAATAATCGATAAAAGAATAGAACAATCAACGAAATATAAAAAAAATCTGGAAAATACAGATATAACTGTATTTACATGCCCGGATTTTTCACAAGCATTCAAAATAATCAATGACTTTGAACCTGATTTAATATTGATTTCAGACAGCCTTGATTCTGATTTAAAGAAAGCAATTGAACAAATAAGAGTATTAACCTACAATTCCCGTCCTGCCATCATTGTATTATCGAAATCAAATCATATACAAGATAAAATAGATATACTTGACTCCGGAGCAGACGATTTTTTATCGGAGCCTATAAACAATGAAGAATTTAAAGCAAGGATAAGCGCACATTTAAGAAGAAATTTTGAAAATTATTTCTCCGAAAAAACTCTTTTATTTAATTCAAAAATATCGTATAAAATAATAAAACGTCTGTTAAACAGTAATAGTAAATGGGCTATAATGTTAATAGATATTGATAATTTAGAATTTTACAGAGAAATATACGGCGAACTTGCCTCGGATAAACTTCTTCAAACATATTCAGCAATAATAAAATCAACAACAGAAAAAGGTGACTATGCAGGTCAGCTGGGAAATGATGATTTTTTAGTCATTACAGACAATGAACGAGCGGAAAAAATAGCAAATTATCTTGTATACGCTTTTGATACGGTTGTCTCAAAATTTTATTCCAAATCAGATGCAAACCGCGGTTTTGTTTTTATGTACGGTGACGACTCCGCAGAAGATAAAGTTCAGCTTGTTTCAACAAGTATAGGGGTAATTTCTAATCAATATACAGAATATAATGATTTAAAACAAGTAGTAAGTTCATTAATCTCTACCCATAAACTTGCAAAATATAAAACAGGTTCCAATTATGTAATAGAGCGTCCTAAAATTAGTGCAGATAACGCCGTAAAAAATACGGAAATTAATAATAATATATTAATAGCAGAGCCGGATGAAGCACTTTCCATACTTCTTGAAGCAACAGCAAGGCTCAAAGGATATAACGTTAAAGTTATAAATGAATTTGAGGAAATTTTTTCCGCAATCCAAACATATAATCCTGCCGTAATAATTCTTGACGCAGGTAACTCTGAAACTCTTAAAGGACTTGAAATTTGCAGAAAACTAAAATTTGAACTAAAAGATTTAAAATCAAATATAATTTTTACAACAACCGTCCACGATAAAGAAATGGTTCTAAACGCAGGCGCTGACTTGTATTTGCCAAAACCTTATGAATTATCATCTATGTTCGGCTGGATTAATAAATTTATAGAGAACTACAATAAGTAAGGAGATAGTAATGAAAGTAAAAATTGAAAAAAAATCAATTCTTGATATTGAAGCTGATGTAATCATTGTAAATCTATTTGAAGGCGTAAAAAAACCTGAGGGAACTACGGGACTTATTGATAAAACATATAAAAATATAATCAGCGATTTTGTGATAAAAAAAGAAGGATTTAAAGGGAAGTTTTGTGAATTATATGAACTCCCGCTGGTAAAAGAAGGGAAAAAAATAATAATAGCCGGCTTAGGGAAAAAAGAAGAATTTAATCACGTAAAAATAAGAAACTTAAGCGCAAAAATAGTAAGGAATCTCGGACAAAATGAAGCGAATAAAAAAATTGTTTCAATCCTTCATGGTGCGGGAATAGCAGGACTATGTCCTCAATTATGCGCACAAATGATTACGGAAGGTGCAATTTCAGGAACATATTCATTTGATAAATATAAATCAGAAAAAAATACTAATAATATAAAAGAATTTATTATAGCGGAAATTGATAACGAAAAATACAAAAAAGCAAAAAAAGGTGTTGAAACAGGTTTAATAGTTGCACAAGCAGTCAATAATGCAAGAGATTTAATAAATGAATCATCTCAATATTTGTATCCTGAAACATTGGCAAATTATGCCGTTGAAAATTCAGGAGTAAAAACAACAGTTTATAACAAAGCACAAATAAAGAAACTGGGCATGAATGCATTTCTCGCAGTAGGACAAGGCAGTGTACATGAACCCAAATTTATTCACATGGAATATAAACCTGAGAAAAAAGCGAAAAAGAAAATAGCAATAATAGGGAAAGGAATAACATTTGACGCAGGCGGTTTAGACCTAAAACCGCCGTCATC
>CANROV010000089.1 GCA_947632315.1 Candidatus Gastranaerophilales bacterium | reverse complement strand
CGCCTGCTTCATTGTTATTTCAGTAAGAAATTTAACTATACTCCACAATGGGCTTCAATCTTCTTTTTTATTTACTTATTTTAATTTCTTTTTAAATAATAAAAATAAATAAACTTATACCTCAACAGGCTCCTGAATAATAAGTCTCCTTGCTTCATTTGCAGTTTTAGCTAATTTATCATATTTTTCGGCTTCTTCCGCATTATTTGAATATTTATGACCTGTTCTTGCCATATCTTGTATTTGGCTTAATAAATCTGCACTCTGCATAACGCTTCTGTATATAGTTCCTTCATCAAATTTATCACCCGTTATCTGATTTAATTTAGCCCAATTCAACATACTGTATGGATTCATTTTATTCATATATGACCATAAATATAATATTTGTGAAGCATCTTTATTATATTTATGAAGCATTGATTTTAATCCTGCGCCAATTTCGGTTTCATAAACTTTTAATGCACTGTTAAATAACTGTTTTGTTATTTTTTGCATAGCTATACTATTATTTTTATTGTTTTCTTCCAAATTATTATTATATAAATCAAGTTGAATTAGTGCTTTTACAGGCTTAGCAATCAATTCTTCAGATGTCATTTGAGCATATTTTTTATCTAAATATTCATAGTCAGCTTTTACTTTTTCAGGGGGATATTTCTTTATAAAAAGATAATTTGAATTTATTGCACCGGCCAATTTATTATCAAGATATTGCATTAATTCAGCTTGTTTTATTGCAGTCAGCAATTCTTCTTTTTTCTTATCCATTCTTGCTTGAGCTTTTTTACCTTTATCAGGATTATTAAATAAATCCAATTTATTTTTTAAGTTATTTATATATTCATCAAAACTGCCATTTATTTTCTTTTTGTATTTATCAACTGCTTCGAGGTATTTTTGCATAACTTTTGTAGGAATTACCTTGCCTTCTTTTAGAGCATTTACAAGTTCTTCAGGGGAATATTTACCTGTTTGAGATGTTATTTTATACAATTTTGACCTTAAAGCAAACAGTATATCAAGTTCTGCTTTTACTGTTTTTTCATCTTCCGTTGATTGTTTAAAAGTTTTTATATAATCAAGAATAGCTTCATAAGATGAAAAACTATCCGTTGTTTTTCCGAATTTCTTTAATTGAGTATTTATAGAAGCAATTAATTGTTTACGAATAAGTCCGATATTTTCTTTTACGCCGTCAAATATATATGATATATCTGTTTGATTTGTTAATTCATTTTCATCGAAATTTGCCGGTATTGCCATTAAACCTGCAGTCATAGCAAGTGTTTCCGGAGATATATCATCAAACACTCCGTTAGATATTAATTCAGTCAATAATAATGTATCATATCCTCTGACATTAGAAGCTAACTCGCCTTTTTGTGTTATTTCTATTCCGTCATTAGACTCTTTAAGAAATCCGAGTTTTTTCATCACCTCTATTTTTTTAGAACTTATTTCAATAAGTTCTTTTAACTTTTCGTTATGTTCTGACTCGTCATCATTATAGGTATAAAATGTCTGAGAATAGAAATCGGAAAGTTTACTTGTATCCGAATTATAATGAAAATAACCTGTTAAGAATGAATATTCGGGATTATATCGGCTTTCAAGTGAATTATGAGGCATTGATTCGAGTGATAAAAATTCCTGTTCATCATAAAAACCGGTAGGCATAGTATAAACGTAACCTAATTTATCAATTCCCCTTCTTCCGGCTCTTCCTGCCATTTGTTTAAATTCATTAGTTGTTAATAATCTTATTCTGTTCTCATCTTCTTTTTCATCAACAGGTTTATGCGTTGAAGATATTACAACAGTCTTAGCAGGCATATTTATTCCGGCAGACAGTGTTTCTGTTGAGATTACAGCCTTTATCAACTTTTTTTGAAATAATTCTTCTATTAATTCTTTTTGAGCAGGAATTATTCCTGCATTATGTATTGCATAACCTCGCTTTAATGATTTTTCATTTAAATCCGCACCGATATAATGTTTTAATTTATGTTCATTTACAATTCTGCTAATTTCTTTTTGTTCTGTTTCCGTAGTAAGGACAGGCCCTTCTTTTTCAAAATAATCAACTAATTGTCCGGAAAACTTTTTACTGAACACAAAAAATATTGCAGGAAGTTGTTTTTTGTTATTTAATTCCTCAACGGCATTCTTATAGTCGCTTAATGTAGGTTTAGAACTTAAACAAGGTTCAGGTTCACAAATAAAACCTCTTTTTATACCCTTTTGAAGTCTTTTTTCTTCTCGTTCATACGCTGATGTACTTAATCTGTCAAAATACAACGGCACATATCTTTCAGAAGGCGGGATAGATATCAAATGAACATTGTTTTCACTAAAATTGTTCATCCAGGATTTAATTTCTTTCGGATTACCGATTGTAGCACTTAATGCAAGAACCTGTGTATCTTTTGGAGTCAGCATTATTGATTCTTCCCAAGTTGCACCTCTTGAGATATCTCCTAAATAATGGCATTCATCAAAAATTACCGTTCCTAAATTGTTCATCAAAGGAGTTTTCTCTCCAAATTTTTTGGATAATGCCATATTTCTATATACTTCCGTAGTCATTATTAAAATTGGAGCTTCAGGATTTTCTCTTCTGTCGCCTGTCAATATTCCCACATTTTCTTCACCAAATATTGATTTAAATTCATTCAATTTTTGATTGCTTAATGCCTTTAGGGGAGTAGTATAAAATGTTTTCTTTCCGTTTTTCATATTTTTAACGGCAGTATAATATGCAATAGCTGTCTTACCTGTACCTGTCGGAGCTTCTACAATAACATTTTTATCCATACTAAGAGCTAATGCGGCTTCTTTTTGAAAATCATCAGGCTGACAACCTGCAGGGAGCTTAAAATATGACGGATTTATGACTTGAGAACTTACTAAATCACGTCCAAAGTATACTTGAAATAATTTGTTTTCGGGAATCTTTTTTGGTTTATTTGTTTGCTTTAATATATTTTTATTTTGTATTCTGTTTACATTAGATAACAACGAAATCGAGGTTATTTTCATGGGCTCTCCTTTACCTATCCATATTTGAGTAAAACCCGAAAATTTATTTTTACCGCAGTTACCATTAATGTGTTAATATAATTTTACATTATTATTTTTTAAATCCCCGTAAAACGCTTCAAATCATTTTTATCAAAGACTTCTATTCTATCAGAATTATGTACAAAAATAATACAGGAAATAAGTATTTTAAACATTTCAAAATCATTGTATGATAATTTTTTTATTAAATCCGCAATATTATCCGCTAAGAATTCAGTAATAAGCACTTTATTTTTATATACAAGCGAGCTGAAATAATCCAATGCTGTTTTACTTGTTATACCTTCAAAATAAATAATATCGGGCGATTGAAATTCAATAAACCGCATGGCTTTTTCTATATTAAATCCTATATTTTCATTAAGTTCACATTGATTTACGTTTTCCAAATTATATTTTGCAATAGATTCAATTGTCATTATATTTTTTTTCAAACAAGCTATCTCGGAAAGAATAGAATAAACAATATGAGTTTTTCCCGATAAAGAAGAACCGCACACCAGAACTATTCCCGGAGTTTCCATTTGAGATTTAACTATATTTATCTGATTTTCACTAAGTCCTATCTCATTTAATTTTTTTGGAGGCTTATAAATTTTTAAAGAAATTCTTTCGCCGTTTATTGTCGGAAATGCCGATATACTTGCTGTTAGAACTATATCATCAACCTTAAATATTAATTTTCCGAGTTGAGGAAGTTCACATATAGTTGTATCAAGCGAAGATAATGATTTTAACTTTGATATAAACGGAACAACCAATACTGACGGTATCTGACCTGTATTTATTATTTCAGAATTAATTCTAAAATTTACACTTAACCCGTTAGGAACATGTTCAAAGAACAGTTCATGCACATTACTTAAAATTGCCTGTTTTAAAATTGACCTGATTAATATTTGTATATGTTCATCAGATAAGACATCATTATGTAAATCTTCCTGCCAGTCAAAAACGGTTTCTTCATTTTCAATCTTTATTTGTCCTATCGAACTATCACTGTCATAATACTCTTCAATTTTCTTTAATACTAAATTTTCTGCCGAAACAACAGGTTCAATCTCACAACCTGTTTTCTCTACTATTTTATCAATAGCAAATAAATCCAACGGATCTGCCATCGCTACAGTTAAAACATTCTCTATCTTAAATAACGGTATTATCTTATATTTCCTTGCATCATTAAAATTTATGTATTTTAGACATCTTGTATCAAGTGTATAATCTTTTAAATCAACATAAGGAATATGAAGTTTAGTTTCTAAAAATTTCAATAAAGCTTCTTCAGTTATTAAATTTGACTTTATTAATATCTGACCAATATTAACATTTTGAGAAACAGCAAGCTCAGCAGCTTTTTCTATATCCTCATAGCTTATAAGTCCGTCTCGGACAAGGTCATATTTTAGTTTTTCAAGAGTTTTATTTGTTACATATTCCATTTTTTTACCCTAAATAACTCTTTACTTTCTCAAGAACATAATCTACATTAAACGGTTTTGTTATATATTCGTCAGCCCCTGTTTCTTCACCAATTATTTTATCTTCTTCCTGAGAACGTGCCGTTATCATTAAAATTGGTATATCCTTGTATTTATTATCATATTTAAGCAAACGGCTTATTTTATATCCGTTTATCTTTGGCATCATTACATCCAGTATTATTAAATCAGGATTAGCTTCTCGTGCTAAATTTAAGCCGATTTCACCATCTGACGCTGTTATGCATTCATATCCGTTTGATTCCAATACAAATTGCAGTATCTCTATTATATCTGCTTCATCATCAACTATCAGTATTTTCTTCATTACCTTCCCCTTTGGAATATTCTTTAAGATTTTCTTGTACCTCAACAATGTCCGCTGAATCTCTCGGAATCAGTACTGAACTGTATTCAAGATTATATTCGGGATTTTGCTCGTTTTTTTCTTTTATATACGTTTCTATTTTCCTTTTTTCAAAATCAAAAACAAATGAATCCATATCTATTGAATAACAATAATAGTACTTTTTTCCGTCTTTTATAATTGAATACTCTTTATAAGCTTTAGTTTTTCTGACTACATCATTTGATAATATTGTATCTAATAAAGAACCTTCATCAAGTTTGTTTTCTCTTAAGGATATAACAGAAATATTAATATGTTCCTGCTTTGCTTTTTGTATATCTTGTTCTAAATTATGGAGGAAATTTTCTTCCTCTGTCATTACAGGAATAGCTATAAAAAACGTGGAACCTTGATTTAATTCACTATTGACCCAAATAAATCCTTTGTGTGCCTCTATTAATCTTTTTGCTATAGGAAGCCCAAGCCCTGAACCTCCGACTTTTCTGCTTAATGAATTTTCTATTTGTTTAAATTGCTCAAAAACTTTATTCCAATTCTCTTTTGCTATACCAATTCCGTTATCTTTTACGGATATTTGTACATATTCTTTGCTTAAATTTTCGGGTACAGTCTCAAAAAACGGATTATTTCTTATTTCATCAGCATTAATCTTTTTACTTTTTATTTCTATCGTTCCATTCTCCTGCGTAAATTTTATAGCATTAGAAACAAGATTTGTAAGAACCTGCTCCATTCTTTGAGTATCTATATAAACTAAATCCAACGAATTATCCAAATCTGTTTTTATTGTTATATTTTGTTCTTTTGCTAAATTTTCAAGCGTATTTTTTACAAGCTCTACAGGTAAATTTATATTTGTTTTTTCAAATCTGAAATCCATTTTTCCGGCTTCTATTTTAGATAAATCCAATAAGTCATAAATAATTGCCGAAAGTCTTTCTACATTTCTTTTTGCCAGATTTAAAAATTTTTCCATCGCATCATTTACTTCACCCGTTGTACCTTTTAAGATTATATCAAGCGCACTGTTTATCGATGTTAACGGAGTCCTTAATTCATGAGATACAATAGATATAAATTCTGATTTTAATCGTTCAAGTTTTTCCAGTTTTAAGTTTGTATCTTTTATTTCTTCATATAATATTGCACTTTCTAATGGCAGAGATACCTGTTTTACCAGTGTTGTAAAACATTTTGTATCATCTTGAGTAAAATCTGATTCCCTAAATACTTCAATTACTCCGTAAAATTTATTTTTTATATTTATAGGTGCAAATAAATTATCGAATCCAAATACATTCAAATCATATTCACCATATTGATCCTTGATATATTTCACTGCTTTTATATCATCTATCTTGGGATTTATTGAGAATAAGTTTTTATAATTTAATAATGCTCTTAATTTTATTGCATTTTCTAACCTTTGAGAAATGGGAAATAATGATTTTATTATAAGTTTTATATCATTAACTTCATTAAGTATTAATGCATAAGACAATGATAATGACAAACTTTGTTCAAGTCCGTCAGTCATAATTTCTATAAGTTTTGTCTTATCCAATGACCCAGCTAATTGCGTGCTTGTTGTATACAAAACATTTAATTGATATAAGCTTTTTGCCAAATCATTATTATTTTTAGATAAGACTTTAAAAGTTTCTCTTAATTGAATTGCGGAATTTATTGCAGAAGTAAAAAATCTTTCATCTATCGGCATTTGCACGTATGAATTAGTATATTTTAATATGTTAAAATCCGGATTAACAGACTCTATTAAAGCAATAGAACGCATATCTTTTGACTGCATTAATAATTTTACTTTACGCAGTATATTTATTATTTCATTCATTCGTGAATCAAATAATATAATATCCGCTCCGTCACGATTTATAATTTCTTGTATTTCATCTTGGTTTGAACATATTTGAATCTCGTATGAATGTATAATCGAAAGTTTTTCAACCTCGCTTTTTGTATCCTCATTATTTGATATTAATAATAATTTCACCATTATTTTGTCTGCTATTCCATATTAAAGTTGAACTCCAAAATTTCGCAATTAGGAACTGAGCGAAATTTTCTCGTACATTCTATATTTTAGCAGTATTTAATACATTTTTAAAACTGTAACAAATTGTTAAAATTCTCGATGTTTAAGCAATTTAAGCAGAAAAAAATTTTTTATATAACTACGAGGATTCAATTAAGTTTTAATTAAGATACAAATTTAAATTTTATTTATATTATTCATACATACCTTACTTACTAACCTTTACTTACACACGAGGAAATTGAAAAAGATTTCAGGGGGCCATAAAAAGCCTCTTTTTTTTATGTATAATTTTACATTTTTTTAGCTTTTTGCCAAAGATTATCCCACTCATCTAAGGTAAGTTTTTCAAGTTCTTTATCTGCAAATTTTTCCATTAATCTGAATCTGTGCATAAATTTTTTATTAGATTTTAAAAGTGCCTGTTCGGCATCAATTTTATTCCACCTTGCTAAATTTACAACCGCAAATAAAATATCTCCGAGTTCTTCCTCTTTATTTTCAATTGTTTTCGCATTTTTGAATTCTTCTATTTCTGACAGCACACATTCATATAAAGAATCTTCATCAGGCCATTCAAATCCTGATTTAACAGCTTTTTTACTTATTTTTTGAGCGCTCATTAAAGCAGATTGCGCCCTTGATATACCATCCATTAAAGAGGTTCTATTGGGTTTTTCTTCTTTTTTTAATTTCTCCCAGTTATCCAATATTTCACTTGTTGAATTAACTTTTACATTTCCAAATACGTGAGGGTGACGGTGAATTAATTTATCTGATATACCTTTTGCAACATCTTCTATATCAAATTCTTTTGATTCTTTTGCTATCTGAGAGTGCAGAACTACCTGAAGCAAAACATCACCCAATTCTTCTTTCA
>CANROV010000088.1 GCA_947632315.1 Candidatus Gastranaerophilales bacterium | reverse complement strand
CTCGAATATTTTTAATATAGCAGGAATAAAACTTTCTGAAAAATTTAATACCGTTTTCTTCGCCTCTAAATTCCATTTCCATATCAAGATGAGATTTAAGCAAAGATAATTTTTGTTCCAAATTAGGTTCAGGGATTAGTACTCCATCATTTAAATATTTTTCAACTCTATAAATCAAGGAAGAATCACCCATCACGGCTCTGCCTATTGCAATACCATCAGCCTTAGACTGTTCAAGACACTTTAGAGCGCTTTCAGGACTTATAATATCACCATTTGCGTAATATGGTATATCAATTTCACCTCTAAGCCGTGAAAGCTCAAGCCAATCAGCACTGCCTGAATACATTTGATTTCTTGTTCTGGCATGCACGGTAACCGCACTAACTCCTGCTTCTTGAAGCATTTGAGCAAATTGAATAAAATTTTTAGTATCTTGACTCCAACCCAGTCTGAATTTGCAGGTTACGGGAATACTTACCGCATTTTTTACTGCAGAAGCTATTTCTCTTGCAAGATTTGGATTTTTCATCAATGAACAGCCATCTTGCCCTTTAACTATTTTATTTATGGGACATCCCATATTTATATCAATAACAGAAGCTTTCTTTTCAAGTATTTTAGCAGATTTTGCCATCAACTCAGGCTTATGACCTTCTATTTGAAAAGATATCGGATTTTCTTCTTCGCATGTTGCTGTAATATTTGTTTCTTGTTTTTGTACTAAAGCTTCCGAGCTTATCATTTCTGTAGTTAATAAAGCAGTATGAGAATACTTTCTGACTAATCTTCTTAAGACGAAATCAGTTATACCTGCCATCGGAGCAAGTGAAACTCTGCTGTTTAATATAAGATTAGAAATTTTTATTTGATTTTGAGATAACGCAAAACACATTATTTTATTTCATCCAGCCTTTGTTTTGCATACTTTTTATACTCATTATCTTCTAATGTTAAATCACAATACTTTTTATAATTTTCTTTAGCTGATTTTAAATTATTAAGGTTATCATAATCTACTGCCAGTAAATAATATATGATAGACATATCAGGTGCATATTTAATTGCAAGTTTATAATCCTGAACAGCATTTGTATAATTTTTCAAGGCATCATAACATAATGCTCTGTAGTAATAAACACTATAATTTGACGAATTAGTTTTTGCAAGTTTGTCAAATATAGTAATTGCTTCAGCATATTTTTGATTATCATATAAATTTACTGCTTCTGTTAATATTTTTTCACCTTCTTTATCGGAAACATAAGTCAAAATTTCTTTTGCCTGAGAATTTGAAGGATTGAGAGAAAGTGCCGTTTGAGCGTATACTTTTGCATTATTAATATCATTTAGATTAAGATACAAAGAAGCAATATAATAAGGCAAATCGGCATTTTTAGTATCAAGTTCCATCGCTTTTTTGTAATAATCAATAGCACTTTGGTTATCGGATAAAGATTGATATGCGGCAGCTAATCCTATTAAAGAATCTGCAGTAGGAGGATTAACTTTTTTATATGCCTCTATTGCTTTTTGATATTGACCGCTTTGAAGTGCATTTAACGCTATATTATAACTGTGATTGTTTAAATCGGTTTTTAATATTTCAATTTGTTTATTAACAAGCTCATTTGCAGGGTCTAAAGATTTTGCTTTTTGAATTATATTATTTGCATTAGTATAATCCTTTTTTTGACGATATGCTTGCGACAAATTAACATATGCATCAATTTTTTTAGGATCCAATTTAATAGTTTCAAGATAATATGTAATAGCGTCATCGGTTTTGCCTGCATTATGAAGTTCATAAGCAAATTCATATAAAGAATCAGCGTTCATTGAGATACTTTGATTATTACTGTACATATATTTAAGTACTTCGTCAGGAGACATCGTGTTTTTTAATAAATCAAACATTTCTGTTTTTACTTGGGCATTATTAGGCTCAATTTTAAGTGCGGCTTTATATAAATTAATCGCATCATCGTTTCTTTTTAATTCTTTTAAGCATTCGGCTTTATATATTAACACCTTAACATTATACGGCTGAATTTTTAATATGTTATCATATGCGGACACAGCTAAATCATAACGTTTTTGTTCTTGGTATAAAGTAGCAATATTAATTTTTGTATTAAGATTAGAAGGATTCAATGATTCTGCCGTCTGATATTCCGTCAAAGCTTCTTTGTATCTTTTCTGTTTTTGGAAAACTACACCAAGATTAGCATGTGCCTCCGCATCTTTTGGAGCTTCATCAACTTTCTTCTGCCAAATTTTTTCCAAAGAACTTAATATATCCTCTTGCTCGGTTGAAGAGTTAAGTGCATAACTATATTCATTTAATGCAGAATTATAATCGTTGAGTTGTTCATAAGTTCTTGCTAGTTTTAAATGCAATTCAGAATTATTTTTTTCACTTTTTAGTGCAGTTTGATAAAATCCAATTGATTTTTTCGGAACATTAAATATCTTATAAATGTCGCCTAAAGCAACATTAGCTTGAGTCGAATATAAAGAATCATTTAATATTTGATAATAATCATAAGCTGCTGCGGCAAATTCACCTTTTATTCTGCTATTTTTAGCACTATTGTATCTGTCATAAGCAGAAATATTTTGTTTTTTTGATTTTTCAAGGAGAGTAAGATTTTTTTCAACGGCAATAATAGTTTGTGCAGAAGCAAAGTTATTTTCATTATGGAAATATTTTAAGAAGAATAAAGCGGATTTTAAATCAGAAATAGCACTTTCAGTAGCTTTAACAATATTATTATAATATTGCGCCCTCATATTATACGAATTAGAAAGTCCTATCAAAGAGGAAGTATCATCTGAATTTGCTCTTAACGCTTTTTTAAATTCACTTATTGCACTGGTATATTGGGAATTAGCAAGAAACTTAGTTCCTTGAAGATAATTAGGATTTTCTTTATAGTTATCATCATAAACCGTTTGTGAAAAAGCAGTATTTTCAAAAACACATACCAAAACTAATAAAACCAGTAATTTTTTCATAAACGTAAATCTCCTTAGTACATGATTTATTGTATATCAATAATAGTTGTATGCATATAGTAAGAAGAATTAATTATTTAAATTTGAAATATTATTGTAAAAATAAATTCTTTAATATATAATAATTAAATGAACAAGTTATTAAGCCTTTTTAAAATTTTTAAACTCCATAATACCTCGGAGGTTTGTGGGGGGGGGGGATTAGGTATTAATTTTTCTGAAAATTTAATTACTGAAAATCTTTTTTCTTGGTTTGGCACTTTAAATAGATTTAAAAATCAAAATTATATTACTCATTTAAAAAACAAAGGTGAGTCTGTTTTTGATTATAAATTTTTAATGAGCCTTAATTCAAAAGATTATGCTTATTATCTCTGTCAGGCCTATCTCATTAAAACAGGTCAAAAACTTAATTTAAAAAATCCTAAAACTTTAACCGAAAAAATTCAATGGCTTAAAATATATGATAATCTGCCTATCAAAGCACAGTTAACAGATAAAATTCTCGTAAGAGATTATGTAAAAGAAAAAATAGGTGAAGAGCATTTAAAACCGGTTCTTTGGATTGGGGATAAGTTTGATGACATACCTTTCGACTCCCTACCCAAATCATTTATAATTAAAGCTAATCATGGTTGCAAATGGCATTATATTGTAGAAAACAAAGAAAAATTTTTACAAACATCACATTTAATAGAACACACAAAAGATTGTATGGAAAATTGGCTAAAACAATCATTTTTTGGTTGGAGTGATTTTGAAACACAATATTTAAATATTAAACCTAAAATTTTTATTGAACCCTTGCTTAGGGAAAAGTTAAATGAAATGCCTCAAGAAATAGAAATATGGTATTTCAATGGTAAACCTAAAATTACACAAGAAGTTAAATTTTCTTATAACTACAGAGAAGAAACTTCTTTTGATGAAAACTTTAATAATATTAACCTTCGATTTACACCGTATTCTAACATTATAAAAAAAGGACCCGACAATTTAACAAAACAGGCTGTTAATTTAAGTAATAAGCTTGCAGAAAATTTTAAATTAGTACGAATCGATTGGATCGTTTATAAAAATTGTTTGTATTTTGGAGAATTAACATTTACACCCCATTCGGGTTTTATTGTATTTGATATTAATGATATTAATTGGAATCGTAAATTAGGTAAAATGCTCAATTTGAAAGGAGATTAATTATGGATAAAAAACAAAACAATGATAATTTAGAGGATATAAAACAATTATCTTCTGAAGATATTCAAGAATTATTTTCAGATATAGTTGTATTTCCTGATAATGTTTATTTGGGCAATGCTCGTAAGGATTGTATGAAGTTAGTTGAGCAACGTTGATATGCTATATCACAAATATCTTCTGAAGATATTCAAGAATTATTTTCGGATATAGTTGTATTTCCTGATAATGTTTATTCGGGCGCTTCTTATAAGGATTGTATGAAGTTAGTTGCGTTATTTTAATATGCATATAAATAAAATATTTCATTCTAGTGTGGATTGTAATGAGATTCTTGGATATTGAGGAGATTAATAAATATAAATATGAATACAAATAAAAACATAAATAGCATAGAATACAAGAGTAAAAATTCACATACAATTAGTTTTATTGAAAATATTAATACACGAACTCATTATGTATTAAAAGACAGATTGTCTGACCTATGGAATGCTGTTATCAATCTTAAAGATTATAACAAGATATATAAATTTGCAAAAGAAATAAGTTTTGAAAAAGAATTAGATTCTTTTTTGGCAGAATTACAAGTAAAAGGTCTGATTGAAACAGAACACAAACTTAATTATAATAATACAAATTATTTGAAATATTTTATAAATAAAAATGCAGATAATTTTAGTTTATTTGAAAAATACAGAAAAAATTTTTTGATAGAAAATAATTACTTCTATTTTTTATATTTTGAATTAACTTATAATTGCAATTTAAATTGTAAACATTGTTGTAATTCAAAAGATATGAATAAATACGAAATAACCTTTGAAGATGCAAAAAAAATTTTAGATGAAGCACAAGAGCTAAGGATTGGAGGTATTGTATTAACAGGTGGTGAATGCACACAAAATAAAGATTTTTTAAAAATTGTCCGATATATCCGAGATAAACATATGGAACTGGATATATTAACAAACGGTCAAAATTTTTATGACAATAAAGAACTCTTTAATGAAGTAGTTGCTTTATGCCCTACTAATATACAATTAAGCCTATACAGTATGGATCCAGAAATCCACGATTTTATAACAGGTGTAAAAGGTTCTCACCATAAAACTTTATGTGTTATAAACGAATTAGTTAAACAAAATATGCACGTAACAATATCTTGTTTTCAAATGTCCTACAATCCTGAGAGCTATATTGCTGTTGAAAAGTTTGCAAAATCCATTAATGCAGATTTTGTAACAGAATGTGGTTTTATATACAATAAAAAAAATAAAAATTTAGAAGCAAAATTAAAGAATGATTTAGTTCAACAATATTATCAAAAATCAATAAAGAAAGATGATATAAGAAACTTTAAAAAAGACAACAAATTTATTTGCGACGCAGGAATATTAGAAGTGAGCATTAATCCAAAATTGGATATAACGCCTTGCGTATACTGTAACTATACATTTGGCAATTATAAAACATTATCCCTTAAAGAACTGCTAAATAAAATTATTCCCAAATATAAAGAAAAATTTATCAGAAAAAATTTAGATGAATGTTTTAAATACGATTATTGCAGATTTTGCAAATATTGCCCCATAATCAGCAGTTTTGACAGTGGATTTATGAAAAAATCATCACTTCTATGCGAAGATGCAAAAGCATACTACAACGCATATTTAAAAATAATAAAAAAATAAAGGGAAAATTTCAAATCAAATATAATTCTATCCTGTGAAAATTCAACAGGATAAATTTATAGTGAAAGTTAATAAGGTAAAAAATTTATGTACATGGTATAATTTTTAATAAGGTAAACAGAGATATTATAGAATAGGAGTGACAGAATGAGTTTAACACAGCCCGCAATTGATACGGGTAAACTGGATGAGATTATTAAAAGCTATAACGGAGAGAAGTCATATTTAATAGCAATGCTTCAAAAGGTACAGGAAATATATAAATATTTACCTGAAGAAGCTATGACATATATCGGGTCAAAAGTAGAAGGACTATCTCCTGCTACAGTATTTGGAGTTGCAACATTTTATGCCCAGTTTTCACTTGAACCAAAAGGCAAATATGAAATAAAAGTATGCGACGGAACAGCATGCCACGTCAGAGGTTCAATGCCGGTTTTAAATGCAATAAAAAAGAAAATCGAATTAAAAGACGGGAAAATGACAACAGAAAACGGTATGTTTTCATTAGAAACAGTCAGTTGTTTAGGTGCTTGCAGTTTAGCTCCTGCCATGGTAATAAACGGTAAAATTTATCCGAAAATGACAGCGGAAGCTGCTGAAATTGTTATTGACACATTATTGAAAGAGAACGTGTAATATGGAAAAAGTAAAATTAAGTATTGATATAAAACAAGAGCAGGAGAAAGCTCAAGAATTAATAAAAAAACAAGGAAGAAGAATACTTGTATGTGCTTCTACAGGCTGTATAGCGAACGGTGCATTAGAGTTAATTGAAGAATTTAAAAGACTCGGAGCGGATGCCGATGTTTTAACAAATGACGTTAAAATGAGCGTTATTCCAACCGGATGTATCGGTTTTTGTGAACAGGGATGTTTAGTTGTTATTCCTGATAAAAAGTTAACATATGTTCATGTTAAAAAAGAAGATGTTTCGGAGATATACGAATCATTAAAGAATAATACAGTAGTTGAACGACTTTTATACGTCGACCCTGCGTTAAATAAAAAGATTGTAAATAATGAAGAGATGAATTTCTACGCAAAACAAACAAGAACAGCGATGAAAAATTGCGGTATTATTAATCCTGAAAGTTTAGATGAAGCAATAGCAGTAGGGGCATACAGCGCACTTTCTAAAGTTCTTGAAATAAACGACCAAGAGTATGTTATAAAAGAAATAGAAGATTCAGGCTTAAGAGGCAGAGGCGGCGGAGGTTTCGCTACAGGTAAAAAATGGAGAAGTGTATACAGACACCAAGGCGGCAAATCATACGTAATTTGTAACGGAGATGAAGGTGACCCCGGTGCATTTATGGATAGAAGTGTTATGGAAGATGACCCTAATAAACTTCTGGAAGGTATGGCGATTGCAGCTTTTGCCGTAGGGGCTGATGAAGGTTATATATATGTCAGAGCAGAATACCCCTTAGCAATTAAACGTTTAAAAATGGCTATAAAAGCTGCCGAAGAAAGAAATCTTTTAGGTAAAAATATTATGGGAAGCAATTTCAGTTTCCACATCCACATAAAAGAAGGTGCAGGCGCTTTTGTTTGCGGTGAATCATCAGCATTAATAGCTTCTATTGAAGGCGAAAGAGGAATGCCAAGACCAAAGAACATTCACATGGCTGAATGCGGTTTATTCAAACGTCCGACTCTTTTAAACAACGTTGAAACATTTGCAAATGTTCCTTTAATTATATTAAACGGTTCAAAATGGTTTGCTTCAATGGGAACGGAAACATCAAAAGGAACTAAAACTTTTGCACTTACGGGCGAAGTTAATAATACAGGTTTAATTGAAGTTCCTATGAACACGACATTAAGACAAATTGTATTTGACTTAGGCGGCGGAATCAGAAACGGAAAGAAATTTAAAGCAGTACAAATAGGCGGGCCATCAGGCGGATGTTTAACGGAAGAACACCTTGATATGCCTATGGACTACGACCAATTAACAAAAGTAGGTGCTA
>CANROV010000087.1 GCA_947632315.1 Candidatus Gastranaerophilales bacterium | reverse complement strand
AAGTTCCTGAGTTTTGGGTATTAAAAAATACAGGCTCGTTTAGTTTTGAATTTATGGGCGGAGGAATTGCAGTAGTCTGCGGTTATGATTGTGATAATTTAAGCTCTATACTTGGAAATCGCTCTTGTGTGGGTATGGTAGGGGGTACTATATTCGTAAGAGGCCCTATCTCAGGTATTGCTGATTGTGTTCAAATTGTAGATATCGATGATAATGACAAAAACTTTTTAAAAAATGGCTTGGTTGACTTTTTAAATAAAATAGATAAGTCTGATTTATTTGAATTGCTTTCTGATTTCTCTCAATGGAAAAAAATTATAGTTCTTCCTTCCGGAACAAAAGCTAAAAGACCTTCGGTTGCGGAATTTAGAAAAAATAATTGGATAGAGGGCGGAATTTTTGGTGATTTTGTTCATGATGATTTTAAAGTATTTCCTATTCCGTCACCCGCCGAGGGAAGATTCCATTTGCCTTCCTGGAATGGTGAAAACTGTATTGACTGTAAAATTTGTTTAAATAATTGTCCGCAAGACGCTATTATTGTGACTGATAAAAAATATGAATCCGCTTACGATAAATGTATAGGCTGCGGAATATGTTCTGCCGTCTGCCCGAAACAGTGCTGGTCTATTTCCGATAACAGACAGGAAATAGATTAATCTTTTATTTTCATATATTCAATATCGGTATGGAATATTGTTTGATTGTAATATTCATCATTTACAATCGGATAAATATATTCTTCTTTTACTTTGTCTGTTGGCAAAAATACTGCAAAAACATTATTATCAAATACTTGCTTCCATTCTTTAATTGTTAGTAATTTTTTATAAATAGGATATTTTTTTTCTATTATCATTACATCGGTTTTAAAATCTCTAATAACTTTTGACCAATCATTTTGAACCAAGTGAAAATTTTTGAAATCGTTTAATAAATCAGGATTATAAACTTCTTCATAACGTCCGTCCATGGCAATTAAATTATTCGGAAAAAGTTTATAAATACAGTAACTTCCCCAGCTGAAATCTACAAATAAATTGCCCTTTATATTGTTGTCTTTTATAAATTGCACCGCATACCTCGGATATTTTGTTTCTGTTATTCTCATCTTTTGTATATCTGTTAATCTTGAAAAGCCGATTATTATAAGCAAAAAATATACTGTTATTTCTTTTAATAAAACAATATTGTTTTTTATTTCCTCACTGTCCGGTCTGATTTTTTTTGCAAAAAACTTTATTAATGAGTTAAATAGAGTGTAAAATTCGTCATAAAGCAGCGTGCCTGCAGTAAATATAAAGAATGTTTGGTGTCTTAAATGTGTTATTGATATATAAGTTACCGTTAATATTATAAGTAATTTGGTTTTATCAATATTTTTATATCCCGTTCTATATTTAATTAAGTATACAATCTGGGTAATAATCATTACGATAAGATAATATTTGTATGAAAGATAATCAAATAAATACTTTTTACTGAAAGGACTTGCCCATTCAGTTATATATTCACGATTCATTAACCCGGCACTTAGTAAAAACTTAACATACTCAATTCCGTATGGATTTATAAATAATGCGCAAATGCAGAATATTAATGTTATTATATACTTCTTTACCGGTTTTTTATTCAAATATTCTCCGATTATATATAAAACAATTAAGCCTAAACCGCTTAAACATCCGCCGTGTATATTACTCCAAAAAATCATTATTATTGGCAGGAATATTAAACTTTTGTTTTTTTCTTGTCTGGCTCGCTCAAGTATATATAAAAATAAAGCAAAAAATAAACAGGTGAATAATAAACATCTTACTACCTCGCCTAATAATTTATATACTGCCGTGAACATTAATACGAAGTATATAATATTATAGGAAATTGTAGATTTCGGTTTCCTTAATTCTACGGTTTTATAACATAATAATATTGTTGCAGCACTAAGAATCCCTTTTAATATTATTAAACCTTTTTCTCCGAAATACTTTAATGCACTATAAAAAATTACACTTGCTCCCCATTCATGGTCATACCATATATGAGTCGGGGTATAAGAAAAAATATCGTGTTTCATTATTTTTAAGTTTTCAAATATATATCCGCCCGCAAATAATCTTGCCCATAAATCATTATCGGGGATATTAGTGCCGCAGCCTATCCCTATACAAAATATTATTATTGTCAGTATAAATAAATATTTAATTAATTTGTTTTCTTTCATAATAAAAATGGTATAATCATTTTTTTTGATTATACCATTTTTATACTATTTTGACCTTTTATTTAAATTAAAGATTTAATATAGTTTACCTGTCTCATATTTCCGGTATGTTTTATCAGTTGGAGCGGACTAATTTGCCCCATATTGCGTCTCCATTCTTTCATAAATTTTTTATTTTTCATTAGCACCTTTATTTCTTCTATTTCATTTTGAAGAATTATTATTTTTTCCAGCACATCGTGAAAGTAACCTTCATCTTTTTCTTTTTTTGCTGATATAAAGTGCCAATATAAACTTTCTTGATATCTTCCCGTGTTTTTATTTATTCCTTTTTCTGTTGCATTCAATACCTTTAAGAATTTTTTATTTGTTATTAATTTTGAATTTACTGATATGAACTTTATATCAGATAACCCTATGTTATTTAATGTCTCTAAATTTCCTTCAATATCTATATTTTTTTCAGATATTTTTAAGTCCATTTTAACTCCTTCTATAAGCTCGTGCATAATTAAATAATCGGTATAAAACTATATTTCTTTAGTAATTATAATTATAATATATACTTTTTTTACAAAACTTAATAAAAACACCAAAAAAAGTAAATTATTTTTATAGTATATACTTTATATATACAAGAGGTGTAATATGATTTTGAATTTATTAAATTTTATTATAAGAAGAAAAAGATTTTGTCCGGTTGTTTTATTAAACGTATAAGTTTTAAAGCTGTAGATTAGTAAGGATAAATAAAGAAAAATATAAGTGATAAAACAGCCATAATCCAAGAAATTAAATTTAACTGTTCTTTTTCACCTGATAAAAATTTTATAATCGGATAAATAAAAAAGCCGGTCATAATGCCAATTCCAATATTGTAAGTTAAAACCATTACGGATATGGTAATTAATACGACAGAATATTCGGAAATGTTGTGAAAATCAACTTTTGATATTAAAGAAACCATTAAAATACCAACATATAAAAGAGCAGGGGCATAAGCATAAGCAGGTATTATTGAAATAAACGGAGTAAATAAAATTCCTAATAAAAATAATAAACCTGCAACAACCGCTGTCAAACCTGTTCTGCCACCCGATTCAATTCCTGTTTTAGAATCTAACAGAACTCCTGTTGTTGTAGTACCGAATACGGAAGCGGTTATTACTGCTAATGAGTCTGCTAACATTGGTCTTTTTATATCTTTTAATGAATTATTTCCGCTGTCAGAGTATAAAATACTGACCAATGCTCCAGATGTTCCTATATTTATTAAAATAAACAGCAAAAAGAAAATTGGTATAAATTCTTTTTTTAATATGTTTGAAAAATCAAAAATACAAAATGAATTTGATATTCCGTAAGGTAAAGATAAGAATTTTTCAGGAAGTGATATATCTTTAAACAGAATCCCCAAAACTACCGTAGAAAATATTGAAATAATAACAGCACCTTTAATATTCTTTTTAACAAGCGTTATTAAAAGTATAAAACAGAAAATGCCGAGTATAACAGGAATAGAAGTGAAATTTCCTGCTTCGACGGGAATTAGACCTGATGTAAATTTTACTATACCTATATCTTTCAATGAGATATAAATAAAAAACAATCCTAAGCCTATACAATATGCTAATTTAAGTGTTTCAGGAATTAAATTAACAATTTTTATTCTTAAATTTGAAAGAGTCATAAAAAACATAATTATGCCTGAGATTAATATAGCGGCAAGAATTGTATTTATTGAAAATCCCATGGATATTACGAGCGTGTACGCTATAAAAGCACTGTCACCAAGGAAAGGGCCTTGATTATACGGTTTATTCGCTATAAATGCCATATAACAGCTTGCTATAAATACAACAATACCCGTTATACCAAGTGTAGAATAAAAATTTAACCCTGCATTTTCAAGAATTTTAGGGCTTAATATTAAAAGATAAGACATCGTAAAGAATGTTGTGATACCTGATAGAATTTCGGTTTTTATGTTTGTATTATTTTCTTTTAGTTTAAAAATTCTTTCAAGTATATTCTGCATTACAATAAACTTTCTATTTTTTTAGTTGTTTGGTCATCAAAAACATCGTTAAATTCGTAATTACCGTTAAGGTATAATTGTATTTTCTCATTAATTATATCATTAATTCTGTTATAATTTTCATTTACAGGCGTAGGCTTTGATAACTGTATAGTATCGATGAAAACTTTTGAATGAGAAGGAATATTTTCTGTTTTAATAAGTTTTTCTGCACTTTCTTTTAAGGCAGGAACTATTAAGCCTGATTCTGTTATTTTATTTATGGAATTATCAGAAGCTAAAAATTTAATAAATTCAAAAGCTTCTTTTTTATGTTTTGATTTTTTTGATATTGCCCAGCCTGAGGAGTCAAGATAAATTTTATTTTCAATTGAAGAAGGAAAAGGTAATACATCCCAATTAAAACTGATAGTTTCTCTAAATTTAGGCACCATCCACCTTCCGCCTAAATACATGGCTAATTTACCGTTAATAAACATTTGGGCTGTAGTCATGCTTCCGATTTGTGACTTTGAAGGTAAAGACTTATCTTCTTTAAGCATACTTTTGTATAGTTTAAGTGCATTAATGCTTTTTTTATCATTTAATATATATTTAGCACCGTCATCAGACAGTATTCCACCGCCCTCAGAAGCGAGGTAATATAACCAATACAGCGAATTTTCTTCATAATTTATGCCAAAATGGTTTTTATTTGTGAGCTTTTTTGATATATCTTTTAAATTATTTATTGTTTTTATTTCTTCAGGGTCTATTTTGTTTTCATTAAAAATTTCTTTGTTGTAATAAATTACAAGGTTGGAAATATCTCTGGGAATAGCATATATTCTTCCGTTTATATTAAAACAATCCAAAGCTTCTTTGAAAAATATGTTTTTATCCCAGTTATAATTTGTTAAATCCTCTAATAAATCTGCTTTTTGATAAAGTTTAATATATTGATTATTTAAAAATATTACATCACTTTCAAGGTTAGAGGCAAATAATAAATGAATTTTTTGAAAATAATTTTGCGGAATATGTATGAAATCTACCTTAATATTCGGGTGATTTATTTCAAATTCTTTAATTAAATTTTTTAGAATGGTTGTTTCTGATTGCGAACCCCAAGATGAAAATTTAATGTGAGTTATGTTATTACTGTTATTATCGAAAACGGAAAAGATAATAAATAACAGAATAATTATAACAATTAACAAATAAAAATAAATTTTCCGCATTCTCTATAGAACAGCCAATTCTCTAATTTCCGAATTATTTATTTCCACCATCGCCTTATAAGCGTCTAATCTTACAATATAAACTTCTTTATCATCGTATTTATCATAAAGTCTTGCCTGAAGATTAATGGACGAGAGATCTTTAAAACTTTTTAAGGGGAATGTTGTTTCATTAACATATCCGAATAAAGTTATTTCTTCTTCTGTTGTTGAAATAAAAAATCCTTTTTGAGGTGTAATTTTTAATATGGAGATTATATTTGGTGTATTAGTTGTTTGCTTTTTTTCTTCTTCTTGAATTTCTTCTTTTTCGGCATAGGGAAGATCAAGTTCTGTAGATTCATCATATTTTGATGTTTTTATTGGATTTGTCTGCACCGAAGAAGCCGGATGAGAATTTATTTTTTTAGGCTTAGATATTATTTGGTTTTGTATTATATTTGGTGTAATTTCTTGTTTATTATTTTGTATTTCAAAACTTGGAAAAGTTTCTTCATTATTAGGCTGAGTATGAAATTGATTAAAATTTAATTTCGGAATTTTGAAATTTTTTACTTTGTTTAACAGATTTTTTATATTTGATGTAGAAGGTTTTTCTTTTATTGTAAAGTTTTCAGGCACATAAATATTAGATTGATTTGAAAAAATGTTACGGAAATAGGTTATAAATTTATAAGCCAATAAGCAAATTATACCTATAATTAGTGCCATTAATATGTATGAATAGTTTACATTATTGTTAAGGTTATCAAAAAATGAATTATAAGAATCATCTTCATCAATAGTCTTTTTAACTAATTTCAATGAATAATCACTGTTCATGTTTAAAGTAAGTTTAATATATTTTTCTTCTTTTTGATTTTTAATGTAAGGTTTTTCTTCAATATCAACTTTAATTTTCTTTTTATCATTTTTATTTTTGTATATAGGATTTTTAAGCTTGTTATTTAAAGTAGTATCAGGAATAAAAATAGTATAAGAGCCTTGTTTTGTTTGATTTAAAAAAGCACTGCCTTTATAATCGGTGTCAAAAAACAGATTAAGAGTATATGAGCGATTGTTTAACGGCTCAATTACTATATTTGATAAATTGTTATATTCTGTATCGGCATATGTGATAATCGGATTCAAAATTAATAAAAAGAATAGTAAAATTAATTTTAAAATACTATATTTATTCATACTAAAACTTTCAAATATAATTTTCCTAACTACAATTACATTAAAACATTAAAATATATTTTTTGTCACTTAATTTCGTATAAAAATATTATTTTATGAAACATTACTTAATTACTTGATTAAAAACCAATAAAGTGATTTAATTTTAAATATGTAAGTTTATTTGTAATTGGGAAAATAAAAGTATAATGAATATATCGGAAGAACAAATTAATAAATTATTTGAACTGGCTTCGATGGATAAAAAAGAAGTAAGCAAGATAACTGATAAGGATATTTCTGAGGCTTTAATTAAGATTGAAAGAAAAATATATTCCTTTACTTCCGGAATAAAAATTGATTCAATGGAAGATAAAAGGATATTAATTGCAGATGATTTAGAACTTTCAATTTATCAATTATCAACAGTACTGAAAAAAATAGGTATAATGCCTAATGTAACGAGAAATAAGGAAGAAGCAAAATGTGAGCTTCAAAAAGTTCATTTCGATTGTGTTATTGTTGATTTATTCATGCCTGACAGCAGTGATGGTTTGGAACTTATAGAAGAAGTTGTAAAACGCAGAAATGAAACAGGACATTATTGTAAAATTATTGTTATTTCAGGTACTGATGAGGCTGAATTAATTGATGAGTGCTATGAAAAAGGTGCCGATTTCTATATCCAAAAAGACAAAGATTGGCATGCTAAACTTTTGAAATATTTAAGTACCTCTTTTCAAAAAGATAACAGTATTGCTTTCTCAAGGTACATAATAAATAATAACATTGTTTCTTACGTCTTGAAAAAACTCGGAAGTCCGAAAATCTTTGATTTAATAGTTAAAAATATTAATTCCTCTATATTTTCAGGCATAAAAAATGTTTTGTTCGACTTAAAAGAAATAACATCGTTTGAACCGGATAATGCATATATATTTGCTGATGTTTATAAATTATGTATGGAAAATGGAGGTAAATTTATTATAATAAATACTCCTCCTTGCGTTAAAGAGGCACTTTCTTTTGCATATTTGGATGATATGATTCCTTATGCCGCTTCAATAGAAGAAGCTGTTCATATTATTAATAATTCTGATAACATTGATAATAATCAGGAAGAAACTATTCAATTAAACTGATTCTTTGTGAATGCCTTCCGCCTTCAAATTCGGTGTTAAGCCAGGTTTGACAGATATCTTTTGCCAAAAATTCACCTGTAATTCTTTCTCCCAAACAAAGAATGTTTGTATTATTGTGTAATCTTG
>CANROV010000086.1 GCA_947632315.1 Candidatus Gastranaerophilales bacterium | reverse complement strand
TAAGAATGATATTATTTCATTAGATGGCGGAAAAGGTTTGGTTATGGCAGGAGCTGTTAAACTTGTTGAAGCTAAGATTGATGATAATTGGAATAAATTCTTTACTTGGGTAAATGAAATAAAAAGATTGCATGTTGAAGCAAATGCTGATACTCCTAAAGACATTGAAAATGCGTTAAAATTCGGAGCTGAAGGTGTCGGACTTTGCAGAACGGAACATATGTTTATGGATCCTGATAGGCTTCCTTGGGTGCAAAAAATGATTATTGCAGGTACGGCTGAAGCAAGGAAAGAAGCATTAGATAAACTTCTTCCTATGCAGTATTCAGACTTTTACGCTATGTTTAAAGCTTTAGGTGATAAACCTTTAACAGTGAGATTACTTGATCCGCCGTTACATGAATTCCTTCCTGATAAAGAATCTTTAATCGCGGAAGTTGCAACACTAAAAGCTCAAGGCAAAGACGCAAAAGAAAAAGAAGAACTTTTGCATATTGTTGAAGGACTTTCCGAATCAAATCCGATGATGGGGCTTCGTGGCTGCAGACTCGGTTTAACATATCCTGAAATAAATGAAATGCAAGTCAGAGCAATTTTTGAAGCTTGCTGTGACCTTAAAAAAGAAGGACATAACGTTCAACCTTGGGTTATGATTCCTTTAGTCGGGCATGTTAATGAACTTAAAGTTGCAAAAGAAATTTTAGTTCGTGTAGCTAAAGAAGTTATGACTGAAAAGGGTGTTGAAGTTAATTATAAATTTGGTACAATGATTGAAATACCTCGTGCTGCTTTAACCGCTGACGAGATAGCAGAATATGCTGAATTCTTCTCATTCGGTACTAACGATTTAACTCAAATGACATTCGGCTATTCAAGAGATGACGCTGAAGGTAAGTTCTTAAACAGATATGTTGAACAAAAGATACTTCCTTCAAATCCTTTTGCAACATTAGATACAAAAGGTGTAGGACAGTTAATTGAAATGTCTATGGAAAAGGGCAAAAAGGTAAATTCTAAACTTGTAGGCGGAGTTTGCGGTGAACACGGCGGTGACCCCGACAGCGTTAAATTCTGCAACAAAATCGGCTTAGATTATGTATCTTGCTCTCCGTTTAGAATACCTCAAGCAAGATTGGCAGCTGCTCAAGCGGTTGTTGAATCTAAAAAATAGTATTCTGTAACTGAAAAATGATAATAAAAGGAGAAACAATTGTTTCTCCTTTTATATTTTAAGTGTTTTGCAATCCGAAAATTTTTATGTATAATCATTCTATAGACTAAAATTCCGATAATGAGATTAGGTAATAGAAACGAGGAGAAATGAATGATTCTTTAATTTCTAGCTATATAGAAGGAAATCGTAGAATAATCAAGATACTTGGGTTAAAAATAAAATTAAGAAGAAATACCCCCCCCCCTATCAGTGTTGACCGAATATATGTTAAATATAGCACCTCATGCCAGTGTGCCGAGAATTGAAATACATATAAGTGAACATTGTAATTTAAACTGTCAAAGCTGTTCTCATTTTTCACCGCTTGCAGATCCTGAGTTTATATCTTTAGAAGAATTTGAAAAAGATATAAAACGAATGTCAGAGCTAACGCAAAAAATAGGATTTTTTAATATTTTAGGCGGTGAACCTTTATTAAATCCAAATTGTTGTGAATATTTGGAAATTACCAGAAAATATTTTCCCGATGTAAAAATAAATTTAGTTACAAACGGAATACTTTTACCTGCTCAAAAGGATTCATTTTATGAAAAACTGGCAAAGAATAATATTACTTTATCGCCTACAAAATACCCTATAAAAGTTAATTGGAATAAGATAAAAGAGTACTGTAAAAAGTATAATGTTGATTTACATTTTTATAACAGTGAAAAAGTTATAAAAACATCGTATAAAATACCATTGGATATAAATGGCAAAGGACATGAACAAATAAATTATTTAAAATGTATATTTCCCGGATGTATACAATTGCATAAGGGGAGGATATACAGATGTCCTATTGTTGCTTATATAAAATATTTTAATAAATTTTTTAATCAAAATTTTGAAATTGAAGAAGGCGATTATTTAGATATATATAAGATAAAAGATATCCAAGAAGTATTAGATTATATAATAAAACCGATACCATTTTGCAGACATTGTATAACACCAAAGGCAATAAGCGGTATGAAATGGAAAAAATCTTCAAAAAATATTGAAGAATGGATTTATTGTAAATAAAAAACAGGACTTATTAATAAGTCCTGTTTTTTTATAAATTTATGAAAAAACTAATTAGCGGATTTAGCGGTTTCAACAATAATAGAAAATGCTTCAGGTTCGTTAACTGCCAAATCAGCGAGCATTTTTCTGTTAACAGTAATTTGAGATTTTTTGAGTGCATTCATAAATTTTGAATAACTCAAACCTTGTTGTCTAACAGCAGCATTAATTCTAACAATCCAGAGTCTTCTCATATTTCTTTTCAGATGACGTCTGTCTCTGTATTGATATTTAAGTTTTTTCATTACAGCAGTATTAGCAACTTTAAAGATTCTGCTTCTTGCGCCTTTGAATCCTTTAGCTAATTTTAAAATTTTCTTATGTCTTTTTCTTAAGACATTACCACGTTTAACTCTCATTTTTAAATTCCTTTCTTCACTAATTAACTACACTTTGCATACGGAAGTTCTTTCAACACAAGGTTTCTATGTGTTGCAGAGACCTCAATCATTGAAGAAAGTTTTCTTTTTCTTGAAGCACTTTTGTGCTGGAGCAAGTGGCCTTTACCTGCTTTTCTTCTTAAAATTTTACCGCCTGCGGTAATTTTATACCTTTTAGCACCAGAGCGGTGAGTTTTCATTTTTGGCATAGTTTTCTCCTTATCTAAATGACTTATTAACGCCGATTATGCGACATGCCTCCGCATTCTCAAGCTTAACACTTTAATTTTAATCCAAACATGTTAATTTGCAATAAAAAATTTCAAACAAATTTATGGTGCTAAAATGGTAACAACATTTCTTCCGTCCATAGAAGGTTTCTTTTCAACGGTTAATTTTTCACCTTCAAGGTCTGTAAGAAATCTGTTTGCCAAATCATAGGCCAAGTGGTTATGCTGCATTTCTCTGCCTCTAAGCATAACAACAAGTTTAACTTTATTACCTTTAGCAATAAATTTTTTTATGCTGTTAATTTTGACATTATAATCATTAACATCGATTTTATATCTGACTTTAATTTCTTTTATTTCGACAACGTGCTGTTTTTTCTTAGATTCTTTTGCCCGTTTTTCAATTTCATATTTATATTTTCCGTAATCTAAAATTTTAGCGACAGGCGGTTCCTGATTAGGAGATACAATAACTAAATCCAGCCCCCTTTCTTCTGCCATAATAAGTGCTTTTGATGTTGCAACAACACCGTGATTATTCCCCTCGTCATCAATTAATCTGACTTCTCTTGCTCTGATATTTCTGTTTAATAAATTGTTGGGCTGATTATTATCTTTACTAATGATTGTATCCTCCTATATTCTAACGAATATATTGTATCAGATAAGCGTTAACTTTGCAAACGGTAAGTTTGAGATATTGTTTAAGAAGTTTTTATATAATTCTTAATAAATATCATTAATTGAAAAAAAATGTATTGCTTTTTAATTATGTTTTATATAGAATAATCCCATAACCGTAGACAGTCGGGGGCAGGGCTAATTTGAACATAATCCTTAACGGACGGCTCAAAAAGGAAATCCCGTAAGCAGGTAGAAGCAAATTTGAACTGAATAAAATAAATTATAAAATGGAATTTATGAAGTTCAAAAAAAATCAAAAGACAGCCCGTTTGTATAAAATAAATACAAATAAACACCTTAAAAAATAACCCGGCCGAGGATTAACAAATTTTATAAGTCAATATTCAGGATTGGTTTAAATAATTATTGTTGAGAATTTACGGTTAAACGTAAATTTTTTCGTATGAAAAAATAAAAAATCAGGTCGATAAAAAATAAGGAGCATAAAATGACAACAAAAGCCTTTAAACAAGAAAAAATTGAAGCAATGAAGGAAAATTTTTCTAAGGCTAAGGTTGCAGTAGTTACCGAATATAGAGGTTTTACCGTTGAAGAGATTACAAACCTCCGCCGTAATTTGCAAAAAGAAAACAGCGATTATATGGTAACAAAAAATACTTTAGCTAAAATTGCATCAAAAGGAACACAATATGAAGTTCTTGCAGATACATTAAAAGGACCTGTTGCTATTGCTTTTGGTTTCCAAGATGAAGTTGCACCTGCAAAAATTTTAACTAAATTTATAAAAGATGTAAAAAAAGGTGAAATTTTAGCAGCTGTATTGGATGGGAAACTATTATCAGCAAAAGAAACACAAGTTCTTGCAAGTTTACCGTCAAAAGAAGAACTTTATGCAAAAATGCTTGGCAGCATAAATTCACCTGCTACAGGTATCGTTGGTGCTGTTAACGCAGTAATGAGCAGCTTAGTCAGAGCGATGGATCAAGTCGCAAAACAAAAAGCAGCACAATAAAAGTAAATAATTAATAAAAAATAAAAGGAGAAATCAAATGAGTGTAGAATCAATTTTAGAATCAATTGAAAAATTAACATTAATTGAAGCAGCTGAATTAGTAAAAGCTATGGAAGAAAAATTCGGCGTATCAGCAGCAGCACCGGTAGCAGTTGCAGCAGCAGCGCCGGCAGCAGCAGCACCGGCAGCAGAAGAAGCTTCTGAAGTAACAGTTGTTTTAGCTTCAGCAGGTGCTAATAAGATTGCTGTTCTTAAAGAAGTAAGAACAATTACAGGCTTAGGCTTAAAAGAAGCAAAAGATTTAGTTGACGGCGCTCCAAAACCGTTAAAAGAAGGCGTTAAGAAAGAAGAAGCTGAAGCAATAAAGAAACAACTTGAAGCAGCAGGCGCTACAGTTGAAATAAAATAGCGAAATTTCGTACGAACAAAGTTCGGTTAGCGAAAGCCGAAGTGAGGACAGCCGAAGGCAGAACGAATGACAGGCTTGAGCGAAAGAAATTTCAAGACAGCGAATTTTGCGAAAGGGTGAAGCGAAGCGACACCGGATTAAATTTAAAAAAGGAAATTGTTTACTCAGTTTCCTTTTTTATTGCATTTATGGGCTAAGCCTGTTAATTAATATAACTAGCCTGTCAAGTAATATTCAAATGTGTTCAGATGTTAAATACTTATTCTTGTACTAAGTTTAACGGAGAAGAAAAATGAAAAAATTTTACATTGTACTTTTATCATTTGTTTGTTTGTGTTCAATGTCAGCATATGCTTGGCACGATAATTGCAATAAATGCAATAAAAATCAAAATATATTTTCAAGACTATGTAATAAACCTTGCGAAACTCCTTGTCAAAAACCTTGTGAAAAAAAATATGAATCTCCCTGTAAAAAATCTTGCGAATTAGAAAACTTTAATTGTTTTTTATGCACAAAAGCTAATCAAGATAACTTGTTTAAACAAATGAATTTAAGTGAAACACAAATATGTGCGGCAACAAAAATTCAAGATAAATATGAACAGGAAGTTTTAAGTTTAAATGAGCGTATTCAATGTGATAAAGAAAAATTAGCCAAACTTGAAAATAATTGCGGTAAAAAAAGTGACATAAGAAGAGAAAAAAGAAGTATAAAAAAGCTTGAGAGGAAAAGAAAGGATATTTGTAAGTGTTACGAAAAACAATTTCAAGCGATGATTTCTAATGATCAGAATAAAATTTACAAGAAATACAGATAAAAAAGGCGTTAATAAGCGCCTTTTCTTTTTTATAAAAATAATATAATTAAACGGTTTACTTTTAAGAAAAAATCATTAAGATGTAAGTAAGGCTAATTGTACATAGTAAGGAGAAAATATATGAGTATATTAAATGGGCAATCACTTTTAGCAAGTGCATTAGCAGGTTTATCTTCCACGTACTCAACGCTTATGAGTAATAAAACCTCCGAAGGTAAAGGTTTAACGCTTGATGATTTAGCTAATGTTTCCAATAATACAATACAAAATTTAGGTTCTAATTATTCATTTTTACAGTATTTGACTAATAATTTTGCTAAATTGGATAAAGACGGAGACGGACAAATATCAAGTGTAGATATGAATCATCTGATGAATACAATGCAGTCTCAAGGTTTAACATATAATGAAATTCAGTCATTATGTGCTTCAGGCGGAGGCGACCAGTCATTATTATCTACCGTTTTAACTTATTTTAATAAAATAGACGCAAATGGCGACGGAAGAATTACCAGTGAAGAAATTACAAAATTTACTTATGATAGTAAAAGATACGAAGCTGAAGCTAAATATAAATCATTTAAAGCTTCAAATGTAAGTTTATACTATAATGACGGGGTAGAAGATGACACTTCAAGTGTGTTAGATACTCTTCAGCCGGATTTGGGGAATTCTTCTTTAACATAACAATAATTTAAAGAGGGCTTTATCTGCCCTCTTTTTATTACTAATATTAAAAATGTTGGATATTAATTAATTTAAGTTTATTATTAATAGTATGATAAAAAAATTATTAATATTAATTTTTATATGTATCATCAATCTTGTAATGCCAAATGTTAATAACGGCATTATAAATAATCTTTTAGTAAATTACGTATATGCTTCAGAATCAATAAAAATAAACAGTATTAATTTTGATAATTCGGATTCAATAATATTTTTAGGTACTTCAACGCCTCAAACAGATACAGAATCGTCAAATGAATTAAAAATTAGTAAAAAAATATTGGTTAATCCTGACAGAATATTTTTTGATATAGAAAATGCTGTTATAACTTTTCCTAATTCCACTTACGAATTAAAAAACAGCAGATTAAAACAATTAAAGATAGCACAATTTTCAACTTCTCCCAATACAGTCAGGATAGTTATTTGGAAATCACCTGATTATGATTCATCTCAAATAAAAATATTAAATATAAAAAATAATATAATAATAAAACTTAGTAATGAAATTCCGCTTCAACAATATTTATCTCAAATATATAGAGAAACAAAAGGCAGTGCAGTTGAATATTATGATAAAGCAACTGTAATTCCCGAAGAAAAAACTCAGCTAAATGAATCGGATGAAATTTTTAATAAAGTTCAGCAGGCATTCAAATCGGAAGACAAAGAAATAGTACGTCCTAATATTGAGCAAAAACAAGCACGTTTAAAATCAAGATTTTTCCTTGAAAAAGTTGTACCTAAAAACGGAAATGTATTGCTTTCGGGTATCGGAGTCGTAAATATTGAAAAACCCTTTACGCTTACCGAACCTTCAAGAATTATATTTGATTTGCCAAATACTATTGTTTTGCAGGAGCTTAGAGATAAAGAAATAAAAATATCCGACACTGAAACGGTAAAAATAGGTCAGTTTGAGCCGTCGAAGGCAAGAATTGTTATAAAAACAAATACTCCTGAACTTTATAAGCCTATTTATTCCACAAATCTTCAGACTTTACTTATTGCTAATGAAAATAAATTATCGGGAGTAAATCTTGTAAATTCATTAAGTGAGCTTGCATATTTCAAAGAACAAAAGGTAAATGCAAATACAAATATAATAAATATAATTTTTTCAAATCCTATTATTTATTCGTTGAAGAGGAACAATAATAAAATATCCGTAACATTATATAATATAGCAAATTTTAATACGGAATCTTTTAATGAACTGGCAAAATCAAATAATAACGGATATAGTGCCGAAAAAATCTCCGCAAACGAATATCTGATGGAATTCCCTGTTAATTCAAGCACAATGGTAGATTGTTATGAAGCTTTAAATGCCTCGCAATTAAGATTTGTTTTTACAAATAAAACTAATACAAATGCACCGGAGCTTTATGAAAAAGAAGAAAATCCGATAAC
>CANROV010000085.1 GCA_947632315.1 Candidatus Gastranaerophilales bacterium | reverse complement strand
CTTGGACTTGAAGGCTATCAAGAGGAAGACGGGATTCTTATTTTAAACAGATTATATTCGGATATTAAACTCGGAACAAAACTTGAAGATTTAATGAATATAAAAGAAGATACGGTAATAGATGTTACTCCTACCCCTAATAGGGGTGATGAAATGTCTGTTATAGGTGTTGCTCGTGAAATTGCTTCATTATTCAACAAAAAGCTTAATTTTTCAAAAGTTGAAAATGTATATAACTTAACAACAGCCAAATTCAAGGTTGAAATTATAGATAAAGATACATGCTTGTATTATTCGACAGGTATACTGAAAGGTATTAAAATAAAACCTTCGCCGGATTGGATGAAAAGACGACTGGAAGTATCGGGAATTCGTTCTATAAATAACGTAGTTGATATAACAAACTATGTATTACTAGAATACGGACAGCCCCTGCATGCTTTCGACCTAGATAAATTAGACGGATACATCTGCGTCAGAAGAGCAAAAGAAGGAGAAACTCTTGTAACGTTGGATGGTGTTGAACGTAAATTGACAAATGATACTGTATTATGTGCAACAAAAGAAAAAGGAGTGTGTATTGCAGGCGTATTCGGAAGTGAAAATTCTGAAATTGATGAAAATACTAAAAACGTATTATTAGAATCAGCCTACTTTACCCCTCACACAAACAGAAAAAACTCAAGAAGCATAGGGTATAGAAGTGAAGCTTGCGCCCGTTTTGAACGAGGTGTTGATATTGAATCAACTAAACCTGCTCTTTTAAGGGCAATTCAACTGTTAACACAATATGCTGACGCAAAAGCCGAAGGAATTGTTGAAACAGGTGAAAATAAACTTGAAGATACAAATATAACACTTAGATTCAGTCAAGTTAAAAGATATTTGGGAACGGAAATTCCTGCTGATAAATGTATAGAAATACTTGAAAATCTCGGATTTAAACTTCAAGGGAAAAATGAGATAGCAGCAAGATTTAATATTCCAAGCTACAGAGCAAATGATATAAAACAAGAGGTTGATTTAATTGAAGAAGTTGCCAGAATATACGGATATAATAAAATTGAACCTTCACTTCCGACAAAAACACAATCACCCGAAGTTTCAAAAGAATCAAAATTATATAAAGAAATAAATAATTTATTTACCGGTTTTGGATTTAATGAAGCGGTAACATCATCATTAATAGGTGAACCGTTATTAAATCAATTCGGTCTGTCGTACAAAAAAGAACAAGCGGTTTTTGTACAAAATCCGCAGTCAGAAGACCATACAATGCTTAGACAAACAACTATTGCAAACATGCTTTCGGCATTAAAAACAAACTTAGATAACGGTCAAAAAAATGTTTGGCTTTATGAACTCGGAAAAACATACTTTATTAAATCACCAGCTACACAAATTAATAGCGGGGTAGAAGAAAATCAAATGTTATCGGGTGTAATTACGGGTGATACAAATTCAAACTTGTGGAAAAAACTTCCTGAGGCTGATTTCTATACACTAAAAGGCATAATGGAAAATCTGTTTAAACTGTTAAATATTCAAAACAGAGTAAAATTATCACCTGCAAATGATTGTGAATATCTTCATCCGGGCCGCAGTGCAAAAGTTGTACTTTTAAGTAAAAATCCTGAAACAATCGGATATTTTGGAGAAATTTATCCAATTATAAAAGATAAATTAAAAATCAATCAAAACATTTTGCTTTTTGAGTTAAATATAGGAAAACTTGTTGAAGCTGCAAATATTTCAGCAGTAAAATATAAGCCCCTTCCTTTATTCCCGGAAGTTCAAAGAGATATTTCATTTGCGGTAGAAAAAAATATTACTAATGATGATATAATGCTGGCTATCAAAAAATGTTCTGATAATAAAATATTTAAGAATGCAAATTTATTTGATATTTATGAAGGTGAACATATTCAAGAAGGTTATAAAAGTTTAGCATACAGAATAACACTACAGGATGAAGAAACTACACTGACTGATGAAAGAATTGATAATGAAATTAATTCTATTAAGTCAGGATTAATGAAGAAATTTCCCACAATTAGTTTCAGATAATCTGACAAATATATTAAAAATGCCTGTACAGTTATAGTACAGGCATTTTTTAGTATATACAACAAATAAATATAATATTCAAATTAATTTAATATAATAAATTGTATCATAACGTAATAATTGAATAAAATTTCTTGAAATAGATATCTAACAAGTTATAATAAATATATAAGTTAGTAACGTACATGCTATAAAAATACAGTACATAATAATTTGGGGATTAATTCAAGGAGGATAGTCTAGTGCTTAGAAGCAGAGATATGGGTAGATCAATAGCGGTCAGAAGGTGGACAAATACGGCTTTAGAATGCTATAAAAGAGGTTGTGTTTGTGAAGGCTGCTTTTATACTGATTTCTTTAACGGTACTTCTCAAAGATGTCAAATGAAAGCTTCCGTTTTAGAGTTAGTGAGAGTGCTTGGAAAGCCAAATGTTGAAATACAACAAATATTGGTAGATTAATTTTTAATAAATTTAAGAGTCCCTATTTGGGACTCTATTTTTTTATCGAAATCAAAAATAAATTAAATTATATTATATCCTTGAATTCGTCAGGATTATTTAATAAATCATAATTAATTTCATTTTCATTATCAGCAATAACGGCAGCAACAACGGCATCACTTGCGACATTAACCGTAGTTCTAATCATATCAACAACTCTGTCAATAGCAAAAAGGAATGCAAAGCCTACAACTAATTGTTCTTGTCTTAAACCAAGTCCGTTTAATACAAGAGCTATAGTAATTAATCCGGCACCAGGAATGCCTGCACAAGTACTTGAAGCGATAATAGCCAGAATCATAATCATAATAATTTGAATAAGTCCAAGATTAACATCATAAGCCTGAGTCAAGAATATAACGGCAATAGTCTGAAATAAAGCAGTGCCATCCATATTTAACGTAGCTCCTAACGGTAATACAAAACTGCATACTTTATGAGAAATACCTCTTTTTTCACAGCACGCAATTGTTAACGGTAATGTAGCACTGCTGCTTGCAGTACCAAATGCAACCAATAAAGCTTCTATAATAGCAGTATAAAATGTACCAACAGGCACTTTAGAGAATATTTTCATCAATAACGGATAAACAACAAAAAGTTGAATACAAAAACCTAAGAACACAACTCCAAAGAACTTGGAGATTGTAGAAAATATATCTAATCCATAATTTGATACAGCTACAGTCGTTAAAGCAAATATACCGGGAGCGGCAATTATCATAATCCAGTCAGTTACTTTCATTGTTGCAGCAAATACCGATTCAAAGAATGATACTATAGGTCTGTTTATCTCGCCAACTTTTGATAATGCTAAAGAAAATATTAATGCAAAGAATATAATCGGAATCATTTCACCTTTAGCAAGTGATTCCAAAGGATTTTGCGGAATCATTCCGAGCAATAAAGCCCCAAATCCTTCCTGCTGCGCCATAGCTGTCTTAACAGAACTTTGAATTTCAAGCGTAGCTGCTTGTGTTATAAAATCCTGAACTCCATCACCCGGTCTAAAAGATAAAACTAATACAGCACCTATTAAAACAGCCAAAAAAGTAATAATACCGTAATAAATTACCATTTTAGTACCAAACTTGCCAATTTGCTTACTATCACCGATACTTGAAATACCAACAACAATAGCACTGCATACAAGCGGTATTACTACCATTTGAATAATTTTTATAAATGCTTGACCTATAATATTTAAAATTTTTATAAAGAATTGTGCAATATTGGGCGGAAATACTTGTCCTTTAAATATCCAATTCCCTACTATAATACCAAGAATTATAGCCAAAAATATATGCCAGTTTCTCTTTATTCCCAATCCTATTGCTACAAATAAAGTCTGTACGTGTAATTTCATATTAACCTCTTATTCATACTATAGTGTACTAATTGTACAATTTTTTTAATAATATTACAAGCAGACAATATTTTATAAAAAATTTTTAATAAATAAATGTTTTTATAGTAAATTATAAAAAGAGGATATGGGAATTTATTCATGAGCATAGAAGGTAAAAAATTTCATCTTATAGCAATCGGCGGAGTGGGAATGAGTGCAATTGCAAAATATCTTTTTCAAAGAGGGGCAGTTGTTTCAGGTTCTGATATTGTTGAAAGCAAATATACCCATCTGCTTGAAAATATGGGAATAAAAGTAACAATAGGTCATAATGAATCTTTAATTTCAAATGATATGACGATTATCGCAAGTTCTGCAGTAAAAGATGATAATCCTGAAATATTAAAAGCAATAAAATTAGGGCTGAAAATATATCATCGCTCTGATATTCTGAAAATAATTTCAGATGAATTTTCACAAGATGAAAACGGATTATTTATAGGTTTTTCCGGTACACACGGAAAAACAACCACATCGGGATTATGTTCTTATATACTTTCAAAAGCTATGAAACACCCTTCTTTTATTGTTGGCGGTATAATTCCCGAACTTAATACGAATGCGGAATTTGATGAAAAGAAATATTTTATAGCTGAACTTGATGAGTCAGACGGTACCATAGAAAAATATTCTACAGATATAGCCGTTATAAACAATATCGAAGAAGACCATCTTGACCATTATAAAAACGGATATACAGATATTGCTAAAACATTTAATATCTATTTGCAAAATAAACCTGAGCAAACAGTAATAATTAATAATGACAATGCAGGAAGTAAAAAATTTATTGAATTACATTCCGATTATAACTATATCACTTTTGGCATTGAGAATGCAGACTACACTGCAAAAAATATTAAATTTGAAAACTTCGGTTCTTCATTTGATATATATAAAAAGAATGAATTGATAACAAACATAAAAATGTCAATTCCCGGAATTCATAATGTATACAATGCACTTGCCGTAGCTTGCGCTTTAATTGAATCAGGCATTGATATTACAGAAATAAAGAATCATTTTACAAGCTTCAGCGGTATGGGCAGAAGATTTCAAAAAGTATGTGAATTTAATAACATAACAATATATGATGATTATGCCCATCATCCGAGTGAAATAAAAACAACACTAAACGGAATAAAATCGGCAATAAATAAAGATAATCGATTGGTAGCAATATTTCAGCCTCACAGATATACAAGATTACAATCACTCTGGAACGAATTTAAAACGTCTTTTAATTCTGCCGATAAGTTATATATAACAGATGTATTTCCCGCAGGTGAAGCTGAAATCAGCGGAATTAACTCAAGTATATTTTCACAAGAACTTAGTTCAGTAAATAATACATATATAAAAGGGAATATGAAAGAAATTGCAGACAGCATATTTTCAGAACTAAAAGAAGGTGATATTGTTGTTACATTAGGCGCAGGAACAATTACTCAGCTTGGAAAATATCTGGAGGCAAAATTTCAGGAACAAAAAATAAAATGTTAGAAATATATAATGATTATGAAATAAAAAAACATACAACATTTAAAATAGGAGGGAAGGTAAAAGAAGCCGTATTCCCTTCTTCTGTTAGTGAATTAACACAGCTGTTAAAATCAAAAAACTATGATTATATATTGGGAAACTGTTCTAATGTTTTATTTTCATCAGCTAATATTAATAAAAAAATAATATTGACAAATAAAATAAACAGTTATGAATTTAACGAAAACAAAGTAAAAGTTTCAGCAGGTACTAAAGGTGCAGTTATAGCAAATGAGTGCAGAAAAAGGAATTTAACGGGATTCGAATTTTTAATAGGATTTCCCGGAAGTTTCGGAGGAATGATAAAGATGAATGCTTCCGCACACAATCAAGCTATATCAGACACATTCATCCGTGCAAAAATTTATGATATAAAAAATCATTCAATTGTTGAATTTAACAGAAATGAAATGCAATTTGAATACAGAAAATCTGTTATAAACAACAACTATATTATTCTTGAGGCTGAATTTGAGCTAAACAGAGGAGATTATAATAAAATAAATGAATTAATGGAAAGAAATATAGAATTCAGAAAATTAAGACAGCCATCATTAGTATACGGAAACGCAGGCAGTATATTTAAGAATCCTGAAAATGATTCAGCAGGAAGACTTCTTGATTTATGCGGATTTAAAGGAGAAGAAGAAGGCGGTGCCTGTGTATATGAAAAACACGCTAACTTCATAATTAATAAAAATAATGCTGCATCTTTAGATGTTTTAACATTAATGAATAAAATGTATTCAAAAGTAAAAGAAAAATATACAATAGAATTAGAACCCGAAATAATATATATAGGTGATAAAGAAACGGACGAGTATAAATTATGGGAAAATATAACGAAAGAAAATATTCGGCAGATACAAAAATAGGAGTTTTAGCCGGCGGATTATCAAGTGAAAGAGAAGTTTCATTACGGTCAGGGAAAAACGTGTGTGAAGCTCTAAAAAGATTAGGATATATAAACGCAGAAATTATTACTGTTGATAGAGACATAGTAAAAAATTTAAAAGAGAAAAATATAAAAGTTGCATATAATGCACTTCACGGGAAATACGGTGAAGACGGATGTATACAAGGTATACTTGAGCTTTTGGGAATCGAATACACAGGCTGTGGAGTAATGGCAAGTGCTATCACAATGAACAAGGAATATACAAAAAGAATATTATCAACATGTCCAGATATAGTAATGGCAAAATCCGCATTCGTAAAAAAAGGCGAAGATATATTTGAAAAAACAAAAAATCTCAAATATCCGCTATTTACAAAACCCGTCAGCGAAGGTTCAAGCTTTGGAATGACGAAAGTAAACAAAAAAGAGGAACTTCAAGAAGCGTATAATTTGGCTGTAAAATACAATGATGATGTATTGATAGAAGAGTTTATAGACGGATTTTTTGTTACTGTCGGGGTACTGGAAAAGGATAATAAACCATTTGCGACCGAAATACTTGAAATAAGGCCCAAAACAGAATGGTATGATTTTGAAGCAAAATATACAAAAGGGATGTCAGATTTTATAATTCCTGCAAGACTAAAGGAAGAAACAGCAAAAAAAGTAAAAGAAATTGCAGTTAAAGCATTTGAAACGGCAGGCTGCAGGGGGGTATCAAGAATTGATTTTATGATGATGAATGATACACCTTATCTTTTGGAAATTAACACAAGCCCCGGCATGACAGATATAAGCGATTTACCTGCACAAGCAAAAGCTATGGATATTAGTTATGACGAACTTGTCCTATTAATACTTAATAATGCGGGATTAAATAAATAGATGTCATCCGAATATATTGTAGAAAGAAGAATGAAAAGGCAGAAACTCCGCCGAAAAGCAAGGCGGAGCGGAATTACTGTCAGAAGATTATATAAATTCATAAGATTTATATTTATACTTTTCATTTTTTACTTAATATATAAAGGATACACAGGCCCAAATTGGTATTTAGGAAATGATTTATATACAAACAAGTCAAAATTGGAAATATTAGGGAATAAAATAGTAAAAAGCAACAGAATAATAGCAGAAATGAAAAAAGTACCACTGCAAGATATTCCCATATATAAAATCAATCCTGCCAAAATAACAGAGCAGATAGAAAAATTACCTCCGATAAAAAGAGCTTATGTCAGAAGATTTTGGCTGCCTGCCAGGCTTGTAGTAATGATAGAGGAAGTAAATCCCGCACTAATAATAGCACCATCAGAGGAAGCACCTGTTGTTGCAGCATTATCATTTGACGGTGATTTAATAGGCAGAGAATTTTTACCGTTAAATGATGTAAAAACAACAGCTAAAATATTAAGTTTCGGAAATAATGGCGATGATTATGAAAAATGGGATAAAGATAAAATAAACGGTCTGTATAAATTGTATAAATCAGTGGAAGAATATA
>CANROV010000084.1 GCA_947632315.1 Candidatus Gastranaerophilales bacterium | reverse complement strand
TAACAATCCTGCAAACCCTTTGTATGGAGTGTCAAAGATTTTAAAATATATAACAGTTTATCCTTTTGGAATGTTAATTAACGACCCTACCTGGTTTATGGGAATGATTGTATTTTTATTTCTGTTGTCGCCGTTATTTTTGAAAATATCCAAGCACGATAAGTGGTTTGTGTTACTTTTAGTTATTAGTTTTATTTATACTGTATATTCAAGACGTCCCGATATAGGGCATTATCTTTTTCATAAAAATTATCTTTCGTTACATGCAAAGTATTTAGCATATATAGGTTTATATTTTAAAAATGCCGTATTCTTTTCTTTTCCTTATTTGTCGGGAATGTTATGCTGTAAATACATAGAAAACAATCAAGATAAAATAAAAATAACGGCAAAATACTTATTGATATTCACATCTATATTCATCTTAATGCTGTTTATTTCATTCCCGCTCAAAGCAAAAGGCTTTGGCTCTGTAACAAATTGTGTAAGAATTACAGAAATGTTTTTCTTTTTAAGTCTATTTATTTACTTTGAAGATAAAATTAAACAAAATAAATGGCTGGATAAAATATTAAATATGCTTGCACAATATTCTTTCGGAATATTTTTCCTGCATAAATATTTTATAAATTTAATATATCATCATTCTTTGTACGATATATACAGAAAACCTGTTATATCAATCGCGCATAATTCCTCATCCTGTTTAATAAATGCAGTATTTACATTTTTGTTTTCGCTTATTTCCTGCATATTATTAATATGGCTTGTAAATAAAATAATTGTAAATTTGTGCGGGGGGGGGGATTTTACACGAAGGATTACCGGTGCTGCTTACAAACCTTTAATATCTGAAAATAATTATAAAAATTTTAACGATAAAGAAAGATAAAAATGATAAAACAATTACTGAAATATAAAACAATTAATAAACTTGCACAAATTGGAATAAGCATATTTTATTTATTCAATAAATATAAACAAAAGCAAGAAAAAGAAAATATATTCTGTTGCTATACAAGTGAACAGTTATATAAACTTTCAAAGCTTATCAAAGAAAAATATTCGGATTATTACTGTATTTTTACCCGCTACGGGCTGGGTGATATTTTGTATACCGCAAGTCTTATAAAAGAATTTAAAAAAAGGAACAATGCAAAGGTTGTGTTTTTTACCGAGAAGAAAAGACTTGTTAAATTTTTGAAAGCTTTTGAATCAATAGATGACGTAGTATATAATAAAGATTTAAAATTTTTGCAAAATAATCAGGTAATGCAGACAACACTAAAAAAAGGCAGATTACACAAGTTATTTTTCCCGTATAGAGGCGAAAAAAAGACATATCAATTTTGCGACAATTACACAAATTTATTTGGTTTGCCTCTGGATACCAATAGAGAAACACCTGTAATTTCCGAAGAAAATTATCAAAAAGCACGGAATGAGTATAACAGATTAAATCTTAAACCTGAAAAAACAGTCATTATAATTCCTGATGCCGAGATGTTTGATTACAGGCTCTTAGGTGACAGATTATGGGAAAAGGTTTTGAAAACACTCGAGGAAGCAGGGTATACACCCGTATTTAATACGAAATTAAAAGACTTTAAAAAATACAAAAATACATTTATACCAATAATGGACTTTTTAGCATTTGCAAAAATGGCGAAGTACATTGTTACAACACGTTCAGGGATTAACGATGTATTTGGAATGATGGGGCTTTACAATCAGACGGTTATTTATCCTCCGAATTTAGAAGTAATATGGGCAGATGCAGTTATATTTAACGAGCTTCACAGAAACCACGTAAAAAAATACGAAACGGAGCTTGAAAATATATTTAATATACACTCACTAAATGCAACATTTAAAACTGACAAAATTGACGAAGTTATATATAACTACAATGATGATGAAATTACAGACAATATAATTAAAAGGATAGGGAAATAAATGGACATTGACCAGCCTGATTTATATGAAATAGAACGAATGATAAAATTTTGCAAAAAGTATAAATATATTTTTATACTCGGAGATAATGACGGCCAGAAATATCTGGCAAAATTTCTTGATTCCGTAAATATAAAATACAAAGGATTCATTACATATTGCGAAAAGGAAACGTCAAAGTCATACACAATACAAGAAGCCTATAAGAGTATAAAATACTTTCACATAGGAGGTTTTAACAGAAAGAATCTGTATAATGCCGGGGTTATTGTAATGGATTTTTTAAATCCGTATTACATTCAAAGAGCAGGTTTTAAAAATTTATTCTTCTTATCCGATTTAAACAGAAGGAATATCCCGTTTAAAATACGTCCTCATACTAACAAGGAACTGGGAATAGAATGTAATCTGGTTGATAATTGTAATTTAAACTGCAAAAGCTGTGATCATTGTGCGCCTCTTGCTGATGAATTTTATCTTTCAAAAGAAGAATTTGAAAGCGATATGAAAAGGCTGAGTGAAATTACATGTGATGATTTAAAATATTTAACGCTAATGGGCGGAGAACCATTATTACATCCCGAATTATTAGAATTGTTAAAGACTGCGAGAAAATATTTTAAGAATACTCCTATAAACTTGCACTCAAACGGCATTTTAGTTTTAAACAAAAAAAATCTTTTTGAAACTCTGAAAGAATTAAATATAAACTTAATAATAACTACATACCCCATAAATGTTGATTATGAAGCAATAGATAAAAAAGCGCAAGAAACAGGCATTTCTTATTACAGAATGACCCATATCGGAGACGGAAGCTACAAAGGCAAAAAATGGTTAAGGCATTCGCCGTGGCTGTTAAATAAAAAAGCGCCCAATTATTACTATATATCCTGCTATCATTTTAATGACTGCACGACTCTAAGACACGGCAAAATATATACCTGTCCGTTAATTCCGTACAGCAAACACTTTAGCAAATATTTTAACAAAGAATTAAAAATAACTCCCGATGATTATATTGATATTTATAAAATTAATTCTTTTGAAGAAATATCGGAATTTTGTGCAAAACGGACACAATTTTGCAGTTATTGCGATATAAAAAAAAGAAAGAATTTTGATTTTGAAATATCTGAAAAGAAAATAGAAGAGTGGACATAAAGGAAAAACAAGTGAAAATATTTTCAATAAGCAGACACGGAATACATAAATCAGTAGAAATTTTAGGAATAAAAATGAATTTTTATTCCAAGAAATTTGCGAAACAGATTATAACAGACCTTGAAAGACGATATGATGAGGATTTAAAAACCTTAAAAAGCATAGACCCGGGGTTAAGAAATTATATTTGTGATAATAATTTATTTTTCAGATTATTTAAATTAAGACCTGAAAATGTTAATAATTTTCACTTAGAGGTTAACCTTGCTGATCATTGTAATTTAAACTGCGCACATTGTGATCATTTTGCACCTTTAGCGGAGGAATATTTTTTGGATGTTGAATCTTTTGAAAAAGATATGAAACAATTAGCGGGTTTGAGTCCTGCCTGGGGGGGGGGAATGATGTCATTACTTGGTGGTGAAGCACTTTTACATAAAGATTTAGTCAAATTTTTGGAAATTGCACGCCGTTATTTCCCTCATCTTAAAATAATGCTGTGGACAAACGGTTTGTTACTAAAAAATAATGACAATCTGTTTAAAGCAATAAAAAAATTTAAGATACATCTTGAGGTTACATCATATCCGATAGACTTTAATTATAAAGAAACGGACAAAATGGCAAAAAAATATAAAATATTATATCATCGTTCGTACGTAAAAAAAGATAAACAAATGGACTATTTCCCTTTGAATTTAAACGGGGATATGAAATATGAAGCATTTATAAAATGCTGTCATTTTAATGAATGCCGTACGCTAAGACACGGTAAAATATATACTTGTCCGATAATTCCTTACAGCAGGCATTTTAGTAAATACTTTAATAAAAATCTGGAAATAACATCTAATGATTACATTGATATATATAAAGTAAAAGGATTTGATGAAATAGCTGAATTTTGTGCTAAAAGACCTGATTTCTGCAGGTATTGCGATACAGAAAGAAGAAAATTTTCTCAAGGATATAAAAGGTCGGAAAAATCAATAAAAGAGTGGATATAAATACAAATAAAAAATATTAGCAAGGATAAAAATATGGGAAATGAATTTAAAAAAGTTTTTTCTGTAAAAAATGAAATATATCATAAGGTAATTCAAATTTTTGGCTTAAAGATAAAAATCCTAAATGAGAATCTGCTAAAGCAGGCAATTAAAAATTTTGACAATAATATTGTTAAGGAAAATGAGCAAAAAGAAATTTTAAAGAGCTTAGAACCGGAATTTAGAAATTATGTTATAGATAATGATTTATATAATATGTTATTAAAATTAAAACCAAGGAATGCAGAAAATTTTATTGCCGAGATAAACTTGACAGACCACTGCAATTTAAACTGTCAGTGCTGTGACCATTTTTCACCGTTAGCAGATGAATTTTATTTGGATCTTGAAACATTTGAAAAAGATGTAAAACAATTTGCAAAGCTGACCTGCGAAAACGTTATGGGGGGGGGTGGATTGTCATTAATAGGCGGGGAGCCGCTTTTACATCCGGATATTTGTAAAATTTTTGAAATCGCAAGGAAGTACTTCCCACAAAGCCCGATATGGCTTATAACTAACGGAATTTTATTAAAAGGTAATACTAAAGTGCTTGATGCTATTCAAAAATATGATGTATATCTTAAAATAACACAATATCCTATTTTAAATCTTGACTTCAATTGGATAGAGAATGAAGTCAAAAAAAGAAAATTACAATATTTAAGGTTATTTCCGAATAACGACAAAATATCAGTTCATCACCCTTTTGACTTACAAGGTAATGTCTGTAAATATGAGTATTTAAGGTGTTATCATTTTAATCATTGTATAGCATTAAGGAAAGGCAAGTTGTACACCTGCCCTTTGATACCCTACAGCGAGCATTTTAGCAGATACTTTAAAACAGAATTAAAAATAAGTGAAAATGATTATATTGATATACATAAAGCAAAAAGTTTTGACGAATTGGCCAGATTTTGTGCAAAAAGACCTGATTTTTGCAGGTATTGCAAAGTAAAAGAGCGAAATTCCAGGAAATTTGCTTTATCTGAAAAATCAATATTAGAATGGACTTGAGGAAATAATATGAGTAAATTATCAGAAAAAATATTTTCGATTAAAATTAACGGAATACACAAAATAATAACTCTGCTGGGACTTAAATTAAAAACTATCAATAAACAATATATAAAAAACTACATAACCGACTTAGAAAGAAGAAATTACACACTGCAAATGAATGAAGATGTGCTTTGTGAAGCAGACAAACCTTTATTGGATTATTTGTATGGAAATAAACTGTTGTCGCTTGCGCATAAAATGAAACCGAGAAAGTTAGACGCATTCCATTTAGAAATAAACATAGTTGACCATTGTAATTTGAATTGTCAGTGCTGCGACCATTTTTCTCCGCTTGCACAAGAAAGTTATCTTGATATAAATGAATTTGAAAGAGATATTAAGCAATTAGCAGGCTTAACTCCGGCATGGAGCGGAGGAACATTGGCTTTATTAGGCGGTGAAGCACTTCTTCATAAAGATATAGTTAAATTCTTTGAAATATCAAGAAAATATCTGCCTAAAATTACTATCATTCTTGTTTCTAACGGTATATTACTAAAAAATAATGACAAAATTTTTAAAGCTTTAAAGAAATACAATATAAAACTTGATGTGACAACTTATGATATAAATATAGATTATAAAGCTATAGATAAAATGGCGAAAAAATACAAAATATTTTATAACAGAGTTTGTAATGTTGATAAGGGAAGAGAAATGTGGCGTAATCCCTTTGATTTAGACGGAAAACCAAAAGAATTTGATTATATAAAATGTTATCATTATAATACCTGCCACGTATTAAGACATGGTAAAATATATACATGCCCGATAATTCCGTATAGTGAATATTTTAATAAATACTTTAACAAAAACTTAGAAGTATCACCTAATGATTATATTGATATATACAAAGTAAAAGGTTTTGACGAAATATCGGAGTTCTGCGCTAAAAAACCTGATTTTTGCAGGTATTGTGATGTAAATAAAAGAAAAACATATAAAGATAAATACGCAGTATCAAAGAAAATAATTGAAGAGTGGACATAATATAAAAAGAAGGAGAATATATGGAAATTTTAAAAGACAACAAATTATGCAGCGGGTGTTCTGCTTGTGCTAATTCCTGCAGGGGGGGGGGAATTTGCATGAAACAAGATGATTGTGGATTCTATAAACCTCAAATTGATAAAGAAAAATGCACTAATTGCAATTTGTGTAAAAACGTTTGTCCTATAAATAATTTCCGTTCGGAAAATAAAATTAAGCCAAATGTATGGGCTGTTATGGCTTTTGATGAGCTTAGATTAAAAAGTTCATCAGGCGGAGCTTTCGGAGTAATTGCCGATGAAATACTTAACAAAAAAGGTGTTGTTGCAGGTGCGTCATTCGATGAAAACTGGGTCGTAAAACATATTATTGTTGATAACAAAGAGGACTTAGAAAAGTTAAGAGGCTCAAAGTACGTTCAAAGTTTTATTTCCGAAACACTTTTCAAACAGATAAAAACATATTTAGATAACGGAAGATACGTTCTTTTCTCCGGCGTACCGTGCCAAGTTGCAGGTCTGTTAAATTTTTTGGGCAAAAAATATGAAAAACTCTACACTATCGATTTAATATGTGCATATACTCCAAGCGCCAAAGCATTCAAAAAATATTTTGATGAAAAATACGCTAATGACAAAGTTTTAAATATTAAATTCCGCGATAAAGTTATGAGAATGTGGGGATGTGGTTTCACTACCACTACTACAAATAATAATACCGAGGAAGACCGCCTTTACATGGATTCTTTTTTAAATGGTGATTTTAAAACTGATATGTGTACAAATTGTAAATATGATAATTTCCCTCGTCCTGCCGATTTTACAATCGGCGACTATTGGAGAATAAAAAATCATACGCCGTCAATGGACGATAAAAAAGGTACAAGTGCAGTTATATTAAATAATAACAAAGCTGAAGAATTTTTCAAAAAAATTAAATCGAAATTTTATAAAGTTAAAAAAATGCCTCTTGAAACTATTTCAGCTCAAATAATACGCCAAAAATCACCAATGACTCAAGGAGTAAAAAAAGTATACGATAACCTCGATAAAATGTCTTTTGAAGAAAATGTAAAAAATACAATGAAAAATTCAAAAGTGGCTGTTATAAATTGGTGGTGTTCACGTATTAATAAAGGGGCTGTTTTAACAAATTATGCCCTTAATGAATTAATTAAAGAACTCGGTTATGACGCTTATACCGTAAATTACATATATTCAGGAACAAGAAATAATTTCTTGAATAGTGATGTTGCAAATTTTACTCAAAAGTATTTGAAATTAACAGAGCCTATTGATACAAAAAGTGATTTGAGAAAATTAAACAAAGAATATGGAACTTTTGTTTTCGGCTCGGATCAAATATTTAGACATTGGGCATTACGAGGATTTGATAATATTTTCTCGGGAGGCTGGATAGATGCTCATAATAAAATTCTTTCTTACTCTGCTTCCTTTGCGGTTAATAAGTTTGAAGGAGATGAATTTGATAGAAATCTGGCGAAATACTTTTTCTCAAGATTTGATGCTCATTCTGTCAGGGAACTTGACGGTGTTGACGTAATGAAAGAAAACTTTAACCTAGAGGCCACTCAAGTACTTGACCCTGTTTTCTGCATTGATAAGCAAAAATACTATGATATAGCCGAAACTTCTAAAATTAAAACAAATGAAGATTTTATAGCCTGCTATATGACAGTTCCGCTGTTCTATCAGGATAATATCATTGAATATGTTCAAAAACATTACGGAATTAAAAAGGTTATTCATTTGTATAAAGAAATGCCTATGGAAGATTGGTTATGGTACATGCAAAATGCTAAATTCGTACTGACAACCAGCTTCCACG
>CANROV010000083.1 GCA_947632315.1 Candidatus Gastranaerophilales bacterium | reverse complement strand
AGTGAAAAAGAATGGAATTTTTACAGCTTTTTATATATTCAATTATTTTTTTGAAACAGCCGGCTGACAGAAGAAATCAGAAAATTTAAGCAAATATTTATTTATGCCTTTAAAATTTTCTTCTTTATTTGCTTTTTGATTTTTTACAGGCTTTTCAACTTTTGCCGTTGATGTAATCTTAACTGTCGGCAATACATTATTAGGTTCTTTGTCTTTAACGAATTTTTCAGTTTTATTGTTAATTATAGTTTTATTTGAAACTGTTTTTATATTTTTATCAAATTTTACTTCCTCTATTTTTTTATCGTCATCACCCAAGGCAATTCTAAAACCCATAGTAAATGATATACCGTTTCTGCCTCCCGAACGTGCCATAGCCTGCATAAATCCTGTATATTTATCATTCCATAATTTTTGAATACCAAGCCCGTATTCGGCATATGGTTTAATGCTTAAAGCAGGAAGTTGAACGTTATTTCCATACAAATCTGCAACTCTTATTTGAGTCTGCCCCATTACATTATATACAAATCCGCCAGCCAAGTACGGCTGCCATCCGTTTTCCGTATTTTGTATAAATTTTACATACGGATGTACCTGAAGAGCGTGTAATGGTTCCGGCATTATATTTAAGTTTGAAGCACTTGTATAATCAAATGTATTAACAAAAGTATAAGATAGAAGTAAATTAGGCTGAATAATAAATCTGCCGTTTTTAAGCTCAAAATTATAGCCCGTTTTAGAAGCCACACCACCCATAAGCATTGTAAAATTTTCATTACCGTACATTGTTGATGTTTCGCCTATAGATGAGCCGACCGATGCCGTAACTGCAGTATAAAACTTATCTTTATAAAATGTATCGGTTACGCCTCCAACAATACCATTTTGATATGTATGATTACCCTGATAACTTTGACTTGAGCCTGTATATCCGACATAGCCGGTATATATAAATGAAATATTTCGCTATCTCCGCCTATGTATGAGCCATATAATACCGTGCTTGTTTTAGGCCCGTTTTTAAGCGGAATGCTTTCAAATGACGTATAAGGCCTAAACCATAATGCATTTTGGTTTATGTAGTTGTTGTATAACGGTAATTTACCTTCTGTTATTGCATATTTGTTTGCATTAAGCATAGCTTTTCTTGCATAAGCAGGGAGTGCGGAAAATGTGTCTGCGTGTTCAAACGAATAGTCATATGTTTGAATCATGGAAGCATAACCGCCTGCCAGTTGTGCAACCGAACTTGCAAAAACAGAAGGATTATAGCCCAATCTTGTAAATAAGAAATCACCTGTTTCGCCTGCTGATGTTTTTGAACTGCCATCTGCAATATAGTCCACAGAATATTGATAAATAGGGGCATAAGCTCTATGTATTGATGAATGGACTGTATTTGCAAAACTTTTATCAGCGAAATTAATCGGAGTAACTAAATCAGGGCTGTCGGATAAAAGTTTCATATCATTAACATTAATAGTGCCGTCTTTACTTTGCTCACTATATTCATCGGCGGTTATTCTTCCCATTATTTTTTCGGCAAGACTTACATTAACCGAGTCAATATTAATAGTTCCGCCTTGAATACCAAATTTTCTGAAGTTTAATTGGGTCAAACCGAAATTATTAATATTTAAAGTGCCTGATTGCATATCAAGAGAGTTAGAGTTATTAAGATATTTAGCATCAAAAACATTAGTTGTAGCATTTTCGTGTTTAATATCGGCATTGGAAATTTTGTTATACAAATTAACTTCACCCGAATCATCACCTGTTATAGCAATCTTATAACCTTCTTCACCGTTTATGGCGTCGTAGAAGTTAAATTTACCACTGTTTTCTGCAGACATTGTAAGAGTAACATCTTCATCACCATCAGCTTTTTTTACATAAATAGCTTCACTTTCACCGTTTGCTTTGTTGCTTGCAAATTCAGAAACTGCTCCGTCTGCGGTTATTTTAAGAGATTTTTCCGTATATATAGCACCGCCGTGCGAGCCTGCGGTATTATTATAAAAACTGGAATTATATATACCTTTATTATCTTCTTCAAGACTTTTTGCACTACTATTTCCAATACTTCCGGCATTATATACGGCACCGCCGTTTGTTGAAGCGCTGTTGCTTACAAAATTACCGCTAACATAGCCCATTGTACCGTCATTAGCTATTGCACCACCGTTACTTTCAGCACCTTCCGCCCTATTTCCATAAAAAGTGCCTTCTATATTGCCTATTTCCGCTAAATTATTATAAATAGCTCCGCCATATGCTTTACCTGAGACGGAAGAAACATAGTTGCCGACAAAATCACCTTTAATATTGCCAATCTTTGTATCTTTTCCGCTTGTGTCTTTATAATTATATATTGCTCCGCCGTATACATTTTCGTTAGCTTTTGCATAGTTACCCGCAAAATCACCCGTAATATCGCCGATTGTACTTTCACAGTTGTCAATAGCACCGCCATGTGCAGTTTTAACGCCCTGTGAGTAATTTGCTATAAAATCACCGTCTATATTACCTATGCTTGATTCATGATAATTGTATATAGCACCGCCATGTGCTTCCCCCTGTTCAGATAAAAGGAAGTTTCCTATAAAATGACCTGTTATATCTCCAATTTTTCCACCATTATTGTTAAAAATAGCACCGCCGTTTACGAAATTTTGGAGTGACTTGACATAATTTCCTATAAAATCGCCGGTTATATCACCTATTTGAGCTTTTGAATAATTCATTATAGCCCCGCCGTCTGCAAGTTGATTGGAGTATGAATAATTAAAGAGAAAATCACCGGTAACATCACCTATGTTACCCTGATTAAAGTTAGCTATTGCACCGCCCTCTGAATTATATGTTTGGGCAATTGTATAATTACCGACAAAATTACCTACTATATTTAATATGTTACCTTTATCCCCGTTATAAATTGCCCCACCGGCTGCATCTTTTACACTTTTTGTATAGTTTCCTATAAAATTACCGATTATGCTTTCTATTATTGTTGCTGAGCCATAAGCATTATATATTGCACCGCCATATACATACTCCTCGGCTACATTTGATTCTAATCCGTTACCGATAAAATTACCCGTTATATTTCCTATGGAATTCCAGCTATTGCATATTGCACCGCCGTCCTTTTCAGTCTCTGACTTTAATCCGACAAAGTTTCCGTTTATATCTGTTCCACGTTCAGGCCACTTATCCATTCTTTTATTTGTTTCCGAATTATAATGAGCAGTTATTTGAGCTTGTGCAGCTTCATCAGTTTTTTCAAATTTATAATTGCCTTTTTCATCCTTTATCCATTTAAAATTCTCTATTGTGTTACCGCTTCCATATTCGGTAGTTTTTAAATCTACTTTATAATATTTTGGAATAAATTCATACGTTTGAACTTCACGGCCTGATATAGGGTCATGATAAGTCGTAGTTTTCTTTTCAAACTTCGTTATTGTTCGAGGATTACTCTTCGCTTCTTTTTCACTAATTTCAACTAATTTGTATGCACTATTTGGCAGCTCAGGATTTACAGGTTTTAACCAGTCTAATGTACCTTCATTATTTTGTTTTGGAGCAGATGGAATATTTATGTCATTGTCTGCCGGTTCTGCATTTGCCTTGAGGGAAGATAATGTTAAACAGGATATTACAGAAGCAATAAGTAAATATTTAAAATTTATAAAATTATTATGTCCATTCTCAGCGTAGGGGGGGGGGGAAAAATAACAATATTATTATTTTTCATACTTCATTCCTTAAACTTAAAAAAATAAATATCTACCAATTTCTTTGATTATTATATCAAATTTAAAATACTCTTAAAATTTTAAATTCCCCCTTTTTTTATTTTTTAAACATAATAATTTTTAATATTCGTATTGTGCAAAAACAGGTAAATGGTCGGAACCGACAGGGAATCCTGTTTCATATTTTATTGGAGTTATATCTTTTGAAGAAAGTATATGTTCTAAAGCTATATGTAAAATTCTCGGATGGAAACAGCACCATGTCCCTTTTAAAGAGCCTATATACTTTTGAGAATCCGTTAAATTTGATTGTGCTATATATTTTTTATAAGCATAAGAAAATGTTGTTGTATTAAAATCACCAGCTATTATTAGGTTTTCTTTTTTATCTTTCGCTATTTTATTCATTTTTTCAAGCATTAGGTTTCTTGTTGTTATGTATTCTTTACTTATTGGAGGCAGTGTATGAACTGCATACATTGTTATCGTTTTTTTATCTTTTGTTACGTCCGCTTTTATTACGGGTACTCCTCTTAAATCCCATAATTCAATTTCCGCATTCATAGGATATTTTGAAAATATTGATATTCCAAAATTATCACGTCTTGTATGTATTTTGCTGTATGGATATTCTTTATTTATTCCTTTTGTTATAAGTGCGTTTATCCAATCATCATCAGTTTCCTGTAATATTACAATATCGGGCTTTTTTATATCTATTAACCCATATACGCTTTCATAATTTGTATTTTGTGTAAGTACGTTAAAAAGACCAATTGTTATGTGATTTTTATTTTTATCAGCAATTATTTCAGGATTTGCGAAATAATATCCCGACAAATCTATAAAATTAATAACGGCTAATATAAAAGCTGTTATTATAAAATATAGTTTTTTCTTAGTAAAAACAGAAAAAATAATGAATGACAAAAGAAAAAATAAACTTATAAAGAAATATTGAAGTTTAAAATGCGAGAATATATCACAAATGAGGTTAAATGTCGGCAGTATTGCTAAAATGTTTATTAAAATGAATATAAAAAATAAAGCTTGTATACGTTTTTCAAAGAATTTATAAACTTTATTCCGCTCCATTAATAATCCCCGTTCATTTGTTTAATAATATTTTCAGCTTCTTCTTCGTTTTTTTCGCCTTCTGATAGCGGTTTATCTTTAAATAAATATTTATACCGTGCGTTTTCAAGCTCCTGTGTATTATCGGGATGTTTTGCTGATGTATATTCATTTAGCTTGTTTTTTACCTGTTTGGATTTTGAATTTAAATGATTGCAAATTTGATAATATAGTTCGGCATTTTTTAAATCACCTAACTTTTCAAAGCATTTTGCAGTTTTTAAATTTGTATCAAAATCCATTAATAAGCCTGAAGCTAAGGCAGATTTATAATATTCAATGGCGGTTGAATATTCCTGAAAATTAAAAAAGAAATCAGCCATTTCTCTTTGCAGTTTCGGGTCTGCAGGATTTGTATTATATGCTTTTAATAAATACAATTTAGCTTCACGTCTGTCGCCCGTATATTGATTAACCTTTGAAAGCCCTAATAATGCTTTTATGTCACCTTGATTTTCATTGTATTTTTTCAAATAAATAGCTCTGGCATTATTCAAATACTCATAACTTTCTTCATCAAATGAAGCAGTTTGAGATTTCCTTATTAATTTTTCCGCTTTAGTATAATCGTCCGCATTTGCTGATATAGTCCAAAATGCTGTTATAATCAATATTATAAGACTGTTTTTTATTATTTTTTTCATAAACAAACTTAATATTAATCACCTTAACTATTTATATTAATAATAACCTTATGTTATATATATTTCAAGGTTAGGAAATCAGAAGAGGTAAAATGCTAGAATTTGAACACCTGTTTATATATTTTATTTTATCTCTGGTATTTGCAATATGTATGCTCATTTTAAGTTTTATTGTTTCTCCTAAATCTACAAAGACAAGTAAAGAAGCTTATGAATGCGGTAATAAACCAATAGGAGAAAACAGAATTAAATTTAATATGCAATTTTTAGTTTATGCATTATTGTTTTTGATATTTGATATTGAAACGTTATTCATATTCCCGTTTGCTCTGTGTTTTGATATGATAGGTGCTTTTGTATTTGTTGAGATAACTGTTTTTATCGGATTATTACTGTTAGGATTAATATATGCAATCAAAAAGAAGCTGTTGAGGTTTGAAAAATGAATGTTATATTAACCTCAATAGACGCAATATATAATTGGGCAAGGTCAAATTCATTATGGCCTCTGACTTTTGCTACTTCCTGCTGCGGTATTGAAATGATGAGTGTATCGGCAAGCGATTATGATATAGCAAGATTCGGCTCCGAGGTTTTCAGAGGCTCGCCAAGACAAGCTGATTTACTAATAACAGCAGGAACAATAACTCATAAAATGGCGCCTTTACTGCTCCAATTATATGAGCAGATGGCAGAACCGAAATACGTTATTGCTATGGGGGCTTGCACCTGTACCGGAGGAATGTTTAAAAATGCTTCTTATTCAGTTGTTAACGGTGTTGATAAAATTATCCCCGTTGATATTTATCTTCCTATGTGTCCGCCAAAACCTGAAGCTCTTATTGATGCAATAAGAAAATTACAGAAAAAAATTAAATCAGAATCTTTATCAGAAAGAAAAGAAATTATTAAATCTCATGTTTCAAAATTGACTTTAAAAGACAACGAGGACATTTTAACGCTTAAAGATGAATTTAATATTTATACTTTGGGGGTAAAAAATGTTTGATATTTTTAAACAGAATTTTGAAATTATTTCTGAAAACAATGTTTTACCTGATATAAAACAATTTTATGTTAATAAAAATGATATAAAACAGATTTTAATATTTTTAAAAAGCACAGCTTCATTGTATTTTGAAAGGCTTGACTGTATTATATGCAAAGATTTGGAAGATAAAATTGAAATATCTTATCTGCTTCACTCTGATAAATACAACACAAAATGCATATTAAGCTGTTTTTTGGAATACTCTGATTTAACCATTGAAAGTGTTGAAGCTGTATTTAAAGGCGCAAATTTTGATGAAAGAGAAATATATGATTTATTTGGAGTTGAATTTACTAATCATCCGAATTTGCAAAGGATATTACTGCAAAAAAGCTTTAAAGGTCATCCTTTAAGGAAAAACTATATAATGACTGATGAAAGGTTAATGTATAACTATGAATGAAACCTTTCAAAGAACAATGCAAATAAATATAGGCCCTCAGCACCCGTCAACTCACGGAGTTATGAGGATGATTACGGAGCTTAACGGAGAAACAGTCGTTAATGTTGAAAGTGTTATCGGATATTTACACAGAGGTCTTGAGAAAATGGCTGAGAACAGGAACTACCTCCAATACCTTCCGATAGTTGACAGAATTGATTATTTATCAGGCTTTTTCTGTTCTTATGCTTTTATTAACGCTGTTGAATTATTATTAAAGGCTGATATTCCCGAAAAAGCGAAATATATAAGAACACTTACAATGGAGATGAACCGTTTAACCTCTCATTTATTATGGCTCGGCTGTTATTTAATGGATTTAGGCGCTACTTCACCCTTATTTTATACGTTCTTGGAAAGAGAAAAATTATTAAACATATTTGAAGATTTAACGGGAAACCGTATGATGTATAATTACTATTCTTTTGGCGGTGTTAAACGGGATATTCCCATTGATATGCTTAAAAAAATTAATGAATTTTCAGATAAATTTCATAATGCGGTTAAAGAATATGAAGATTTAATAAGTTATAATCCTATTTTTGTTTCAAGGACAAAGGATATAGGTATATTAAACAGCGAAACGGCAGTAAATTATTCTATTACGGGAGTTAATTTAAGGGCTTCGGGCGTTAAGAAAGATTTAAGAAAAGATTCTCCTTACCTTGTTTATGACAGACTTGAATTTGATGTGCCAATCAATACAAACAGCGATGCTCATGCCAGATATTTATTGAGAATTAAAGAAATGAAAGAGAGTAATAAAATAATAAAACAATGTATTGAAAAGCTGTTAGAAAAAGAAAATGATACTGAGATTAATATAGGAATAAAACCTTTATCAATAGCACCTGAAGGGAATGCAGTTAGTGAAGTTGAATCGCCGAGAGGGTTAATGCAGTGTATTTTAACGGCAGACGGTTCATATTGTCCTTACAGAGTAAAATGGAGAACTCCGTCATTTTCGGGTTCACGCAGCTGCTGCTTGTTTTGCCCATCATGTACGTCAACGACAAGTATTATAAGGTGGGGTTCAAGACACTGTGGCACCGGGCTCCCAACATG
>CANROV010000082.1 GCA_947632315.1 Candidatus Gastranaerophilales bacterium | reverse complement strand
GATTGGGTATATTGCCGATACTTCGCTTAATGCGTATGCAATATGCGCTGCAGCGTAGTTACCGTCAACAGTGATTGTCTTTTTAGACATTTTATACTACCTCCATTCTCATTAACTATTATACCTCGTTAATAAAAATGTACTCTAAACATAGTCAGATTACAAGAAAGTTGTATAAAAAAGCTCTAAAATCGTTTTTTATTTTAGAGCTTTTTTATTATTTAATTATTTTATAAATTATTTCAGTTTATTTATAATTGAATCATTATATAATGGCGTTGTATTATTATGCGATATAACCGGTTCAAAAATATCTATATTAACACCAGTCTTAATTCCAAGTAATAGAGCGAAATAACCTGTTGCCGGCAAATCATAATTTTTTTCATAATAATCTAATATATCATATTTGTCTGATGCCGGAAGTAAATCCGCAATTCTTTGAATATTCTTCATAGCGCTATCATTCTTAAACCTATGCTGGTCAAATAAGTCTGATACAAAAGCTTCCATACCGCCGTCTTCTTCATTAACATAATCATATGCAGATAAGAAATCAGCTAATTCATCATTTGTAAGGTCATTAACGAAATCATTAATATCAATATTTTTACCATTTTCCACATCTTCTAAATACTTTTCATATTTGGCATATACAGCTGATTCATCCTCATTCAATTTTTCTTTTCTTTCAGCTTTAATTCTTTCTTTTGTATTTTCATTAACAGATTTTGGCTGAGTATCATCAGTCGAAGCCCCTTCTGCTGCCGGCTCATCAGTACCATTTACATCAGTGTCGCCACCATCCGGAACTTTTCCTGTATTATCATCAATATTTATGTCTGAATTAATTCCAAAGAATTTTAGCATTGTTGAAAGGAACTCTGTTAATGAAACTTTTCCGTTGCCGTCTGAATCCATTATTGAAACAACATTGGGATCTGTTATTCCAATATCTTCAATATCTTCACTAATGCTAATAGCTACTCCATCACCTGTAGTATCAGTTGCCTCATCTTCAGGAACTACTGTTTCAGGAGTTTCTTCTTCAGGAACTGTTTCTTCAGGGTTTTCATCTTCCGGCACTTCTATTTCAGGAGTTTCTTCTTCAGGAACTGCTTCTTCTGGTTTCTCATCTTCCGGCACTTCAGTTTCAGGATTTTCTTCTTCGGGAACTGCTTCTTCTGGTTTCTCATCTTCCGGATCCAATATTCCCGGTAATAGACCAGATGTTGGAGATTCCGGTTCTAATATTATTGGCATTATACCAGGCGTTGGAACTTCCGTATCTATTTTTTCAGCTATTCCCGGTATTGGATTAGGCATTTGAAATCCCGGATCAGGGACTAATTTTCCCGATTTCACACCTTCAGGCTCTTCTACTCCCGATACTTCAAAAATAGGAACATCTGTTTCAATTTTTTGAGTACCTGTTTTTACTCCGGGCAAAAAATTAGATGCATTAGCACCAATTTGAATGGACATATTGTTTACTCCTTCTCTTTTCTACGTTTCTTATTCTTCCTGTATAATTAATAAAAATTTTTTGTATACAAAAATGCTCCAAATTATAAATTATTTAAAAAAACCCTTATTTTATTGGTTTTTCAAGTTTACAAAAATTAACATTTGCTTAATCTGCCTGTTTAGTTATATTTTTACCCGCATAAAATAAAAAGAAATTCTTATTAGGAATTTCTTTTTATGTAAATTTAAGTGATTAAACAACAGTCAGAATAATTTACTAAACTATATTAATCAAACTTTTGTATTCATTTATTATGTTTACAAATGCATTATACTGACCGCTTGAACATATATATGCTCCGTTTCCGTGATAACAGATATTATATATACATCTTGCTAAATTTGTATTAATTTTACTTGCGTAATTAATCAAATTGTATATCGCAGCAGATGTCGGATTTTCTTCAACATACATCCAAGGCACCGATTTTGAAGCTTGTGATAATGCACCTCTTTGGAATGATTTTGTTATTTGACCTATAGCGTCTAATGTTTCAGGATTTATATCACCTTTAAAATATATTGTAATCGGATCTTCCCTTAATCCCCATTGGGAAGCATTAGGGTATGTTTTATAATAAAAGTCAGTTCTGTTTATTCTTACTATATTTCCATAGTCATCCACATATTGTCCGTTAACCATTAAATCATCAAGCTGTTTTATTAAACGAGAATCACCTTTTACATTTAAAGACATTCTTTGTCCCAATTCATCAGGTGAGATAAAGTCACCATTTGCCCTGTATGTCCAGCCGTTTTCATTATGAAGATTAACTCCTCTTGTTTTTGGATTACGTATTGCATCATCTATATTATTTAATGTGTCAGAATAATTATTAGCACCATAATCAACCGAATATTTCCCCAGTTTTCTTATTTTCATATATTCATCATCAACTAAATTTTTCCACTCCTGCTGGCTTAATTCCCCGTTTTTATATTTCTGATTAAGTAAATCTATTTTTTCTTGAGCTTCTCTTACGGCGTCATCAACGGAATCAGCCCCTGCTCTCGCTGCGTCATCAACGGAATCAGCTCCTGCCCTTACTGCGTCATCAACAGAATTAGCTCCTGCCCTCGCTGCGTCATCTACGCTTGATACCGCAGCAGCCCCATATGACCCTTTAATTGATTGTATAGCCTGTCCCGCAGAAGCCACACTGGCTACTCCAAGAGCAGCATTCTCAACAAATTCAGTACTGTCAGCACCAAGATTTTCCAGTATCTCACGTTTTTCATAATCACTTGTTGCGTTGCTTGCTTCTACTATTCCATTTACTATATTTATTTGAGATTTTACCATACCGACACCTGCAGTTACAGCTCCTACCGCCGATAAGGCACCAACTACTACAGGCCCGCCGACTACACAAGCCCCTGTAACTGCTGCTAACGTTAAAAATGTTTTTACGGGATGCTCTTTTACTGTTTGGCCTAATCCGCCAACCTGTTCTTTGACTTTATTTCCAACACCTTTAAAAAATGATTTTACACCCTCTATAAATCCGATTTTTCCGTCATCCTTCCCGTCAGTACAACCCTTGTACCTATTAACTGCGTCAATAAAATCCTGAGTATCAAAATCAAACAATGACAAATCATCTGATATAATTTTATCTTTTATACTATTTGCACTTATCGAATCCCCATCACTAATATAGTTATTCGAAATTTCTAACATTGACATATTTTCTCCCCTCTCTAATAATTAATAAAAATCCCCTCTCGACTGTGTAAAAAATATTATTTTAATTTATGTAAATATAAAAAAAAATTTCTTCTTTTAGAATTGCTAAAAAAAGAAACTTGTTTACATAACTTAATTTAATTGTTTAATTTCCAATATTAGGAATCGTTGATTTTACATTTCCTTCCGCTTTAAAATCTTTTGGATTTAGTGTAATCGTAATTCTGTCAGCTTCAATAGTTCTGCCTTTTGTTTCAATTTTGGAACGACCTAAAAAAACCGCCTCATTGAGTTTTTTTGTTTTTTTGTCAGAAAAAACATTGACCTTAGGGCCTCTGGCTGTATAATCTTCATACTTAATTTTTGTAGAACCTGAAGCACTTACAACATTAGATTTTTTATCATAAGATTGATATTCTGACCAAACATCAATTTCTTTATTATCTTCTGTAATTAATTTTGAATAAACATTTCCTATTGCAACAGCTTCGCCTGTTACGTTATTATATGTTAATTTAGAAGCATTTATTTTGTTTTTATCCTGATTTAATCTGGCATTTCCAATTAATTGAATAACTTTTACGTCATTATTTTTTGTAAGATTAACAATTGCGGAATCAGATAATGTTTCAACATTTTTATATAAAATATTTACATTACCAAAAGCTTTCATTGTATTTGTTATCTTATTATATTCCTGCTTATCGGCAGTTACAATTACAACAGGCTTATTTTTCTCCGTAATTGATGATAAAGTATCACCATCAGCCGAAAATACTTTATTTAACAATGAAATATCAAGTAATTTAGCTTTTATTTCATGTTTTTTACCATCCTGCATAATATAAGAATATGCATTATCTTTAAATTCAACATTGTTAACTTTATTATTCTTCGGATCTATTTGAACAACAGCCCGAGGACTTAACACATTTATATCACCCGTTTTAACTTTTACATTTCCTTCTAAATATATTTTTCTGTCATTATCATTAAACTCTTGAGAATCCGACTCGACAGTGAGTGACCCCGCAAAAGCCATTCCGGATAACATAAATATTAATATTGATATCTTAAATATTATTTCTTTTCTCATAATTTAAACTCCTACATATAGAATTGCGTTTTTGTCCTTCCTTCTATATGGAAATCAGAAAAATTTCCTTTTAAAATTGCTTTTTGACCATATATAACAGCTTCATCCGGTTTTTCTATTCTAACATTACCAACTGCTTCAATATCTTTACCTTTTCCAGCATAGAATATTTTATCAGCACTTATATTTGTTCCGTCCGAATAAACTATTAATACATTATTATACAATATTATTTCTTTTTTGATGGAATTATATGTCCCTTTATCTGCTTTGAAACTTGCCTTCACTATTTTATCTTCATAAAAATTGCCAAGAGTACTTTCTAATAATACTACATTATTATTATCACTATATGTGCCAGTTTCCGCATATAATTCCCACAATTTCTCTCCGTCTTTTGTTTCAGTTACCAAAAGATTCTCTATATTTGCTTCCTTGTTTTTATATGTTTGATTAATAATTTTTGTCTTAAATGATTTAGTTATTATTCCCGCATAAATAAAAGACCAACAGCATAAGAATATTATTACAATCAAAAGAATTGTAAAAGTTATATTTTTTTTGCTTTTAAAAAACTTATCAAGCTTCATAACTTAAATTATTATATAATTAGTTTTAAATTGCAATTGTTGTATTTTAATTTTATAAGATAATTTAATTATGAATCAACAAATTAAAGACGAAATATATAAATGCTCAAAATGCGGACTTTGTAAAAGTGTATGCCCTATATTTCAAGCTACAAAAAATGAAATGTATCTTCCAAGAGGCAGATATATAGTATTAAATAACTATATTAATAATAATATTCCGCTAAGCTCAAACTTTATAAAAGATACTGATATTTGCCTTAACTGCAACCTCTGCAAACTGTTTTGTCCAAGTTCTATTGACTCGGAAAAAATAAATACATTAATTAAAAACGAAAATAATTATAAATTTGGAATTCTGACATTCTTTCAATATTATCAAATTATTTTATATTCTAACTATATATTGAGATTTTTATATAAATTGTTTCCTTTTGCCTTTTCGGATTACAGAAAAGTTTTATATAAAATAAATGTCAAACGAAACAACACTCCCGCCAATATTACGGAAAATGGAAAAATTATATTCTTTGAAGGATGCTTTAATAAATATATTAATCCGTCAGATAAAAATGCTGTTATTAATATAATCGAACGAAACGGCTATAAAGTTTCAAGTGTAATATCAAATTGCTGTGGTTATCCTTATTTATCCGACGGGGATATTAAAAATTTTATTAAAAACGGAGTAAATATATTTAAAAAAATTGATAATGACGTTAAATATATAATAACCAGCTGTGATACTTGTTTTAACTCATTGAATAAAGTTTTTGAATATCTTCCTCAATACAATAATATAAAAGAAAAACTTATCACATTTGATAGATTTATTAAAATAGCTGATATAAAATTAAATATTGACAATAATTATCAATACTATCAGCCATTATTAAGAAACAGCGGAAACATAAATAAACAAATTCCGTCATTAATGGAAAATTTTATTATATATAAACATCCGAAAATAGCTGATATAATTCAAAATAGTGAATATTTTTCAGAAAAAGATTTATCAAATGACAAAATTTATACAACATGCCTGCTTACAAAATGGGGATTAATAAAAAGATATAACAGTAAAAAAATAAATAAAGAGGTATTAACAATAGGCGAAATAATTGAAAAAGAAACAAATAAAAAAATAAGTTGACTAAAAGTTTTGACTTGATATTATAAATAACATAAAGAGAGCCACGTTAGCTCAGTTGGTAGAGCAAGGGACTGAAAATCCCTGTGTCCTTGGTTCGATTCCGAGACGTGGCACCATTTTACAGGCTAATATGCCTGTTTTTTATTATTATTTTTCCGGCAGTTTCGATATTATTATTTTTCTGGTAGTTTCGGAATTGCAGACAGTTTTGGAATTATCGTCAAAAGTCAGTTATATCAAGCATTTTAACTTGGAAAAATTCACGAGAATTAAAATTCCGGAACTACTCAAAATACCACTTTTGCAGACAGTTTTGGAATTTTTTGTATTTTCAAACTGTATAAGGGTTTCAGGCATATTTAAAATTTTGCAGACAGTTCAAGAATTTCGGGCAAAATTGATTTATTCTGAAAAGTTGGTAGTTTGAAATTTTTATTAAACTTTTTTCAAAATTTTTTTTAAATTTTACTAACTTTTGCTAAATTTAAACTTGGTAAAAATTTTTAAAAAGTCGGTAATTTTTATTTAAAATTGGTAATAAAATATGAGAATGTAATATATTGCAATAACTATTTACAAATATGACATTATTACTTTTTTATAGTAGTATTATTTTGTAATGGAACAAAAAAACTATAACAATGGAACATTTATAGATTTGTTTGCGGGGATTGGTGGCTTCCGTTTGGCATTTAATAACGAAGGCTTTAAATGTGTGTTCTCTTCTGAAATTAATAAACATTGTCAAGAAGTATATTTTAATAATTATAATGAATTGCCATATGGCGATATAACACAAATAAATCCTAAGGATATTCCAGATTTTGACATTTTGACAGGTGGCTTCCCTTGTCAACCTTTTAGCATATGTGGAAGGAGGAAAGGTTTCGAAGATACTCGTGGAACTTTATTTTTTAACATTTGTAATATAATCAAAGAAAAACAACCCAAAGTTATTGTTTTAGAAAATGTTAAACATTTAATACATCATGACAAAGGCAATACTTTTAAGGTAATTATCGAGAGTTTAGAAGATTTAGGATATAATGCTCAATACAAAATATTAAATGCAAAAGATTTTGGTGTTCCTCAAAATAGAGAACGTATAATTATTATAGCTACAAAATATGGAATTTTTGATTTTAAAAAATTATGTTACAATTTACATCCTCCAAAAGTAAAAGATATTTTGGATAAAAATATTGAAAATGTACAATATCTTGAAAAAAATGAATATACCTTATTAAAGGATATTAGAATACAAGAATCTGGTCTTCTATTTGTTGGCTATAGAAATAAAGGTATTTGGAAAAAAGGGATAAGACCGAATACAGAACATTTATCAAGAGTTCATAGACAACCAAATAGAATATATTCTATAGAAGGAATACATCCTACAATCCCTTCACAAGAAACTTCCGGTCGATTTTTTATATACATTCCTGAAGTAGACAAAGTAAGAAAATTAACTATAAATGAATGTTATAAATTAATGGGATTTCCAAATGAGTTTAAAAAATCGTCTGTTATAGGTGAGGCATATAAACAAATTGGTAATTCTGTATGTGTTCCATTAATTCAGGAGATTGCAAGGCAAATAAAAATACAAGGACTATTAGAGGAAAGTGATGAACCACAAAGAAAAGTTATTAGAACTATACAACAAAGCTTGTTTGCTCAAGTCGGATAATATTGAAATTGATGAAACTTTAAAAAAATATATTGAAACAATTGCTTTGAATTCAATTACTCAAAAAGGCGTTTATACAGTTTTAGTAACCCTTGCTATACATAAATTATTATTTCCCAAGCAAGATATTAGATTACATCAGGAAAAAATGAAAAATGGCTTCTCTGGTCGGACTATCGACACAAAATATATTACGCCAACATTAAAAAAATTAAATTTACCTTCAATGGCAGAAAGTGGTTGGTTAACACGCTCATTGGAGCAACCTTTTCCTTATACTTTGGATTATCAAGGACATATTCAAAATCCTATAGTTAAAGAAGCATTTTTGCAAATAATTAATTACATTCAAAATAGACCTAATTTAACAGA